>NZ_MAYZ01000026.1:0-95369 GCF_014596375.1 Neisseria sp. RH3002v2f | reverse complement strand
CGACTTGCATGTGTAAAGCATGCCGCCAGCGTTCAATCTGAGCCAGGATCAAACTCTTATGTTCAATCTCTAACTTTTTAACTTCTGGTCTGCTTCAAAGAAACCGACAGGACAATGTTCAAAACATTATCTTGTCTGTCTTTCAAACAGTGTGAGGCTCAAGGCACTCACACTTATCGGTAATCTGTTTTGTTAAAGAGCGTTTGAATTACTTCGTTACCGCCGCTTCGTCAGCAGCGAAGAATCGAACTATACGCTTGAAGAGATTTGCGGTCAACCGTTTTCTTGAAAAATTTTTATAAAAATATTTATCATATTGTTTATAAATTAATTTATATTTATTAACCTGCTTTTGCCATATAAAATTCTTCCAGCGCATGAGAGATATTTTCAGCCTGCCATGCATTTTTCAAAGGTGCAGTAATTTCGATTTCTTGTTGTTGATAGGTAAATTGTATTTTCCATGCATACAGGAACGTAGTTTCGGATTCTGTCCCTCCATATAAGCGGTCCCCAAAAATAGGACTGCCCAGACTTTTCATTGCCACTCTCAGCTGATGTGTCTTACCGGTATGAGGCTCAAGAATGAACAGCCGCATTTTTTCACTGATACGTATACTGAAAAACCGGGTAACGGCAATATTTTCCATATTGCGCGTCAGCTTCCACATCCCACGCCTGGATTTTTCCATGCCGCCTTTTATCCATCCTTGTTTTTTGGACGGTTTGCGGTCGGACAAAGCCAAATAGGTTTTCTTCATTTTCCTTTCGGCAAACTGTGCGGCAAGAACAGCGGCACTTTGTGGATTAAGGGCAAACAGCAATATGCCTCCGGTCTGTTTGTCCAACCTGTGCAGCAACCATACTTTTTCTACGCCCAACTGTGCCGCAAGTGTTGCCGTCAGGCTGACTTCGCCGTCGGAACGGTGGACGGATATGCCTTGAGGTTTATTGATGGCGACAAAATCTTGGTGTCTGAATAAGATTTCCCACATATTTGAACCTGAATATATTTGACAGAAGCTTTCTGTCAGGCATTGTTGTGATGTTCTGCAATCATTTTTTGGTACACGGCCAGCGGCACATATCTTTTGACGGTTTCCATCCAGCCGTCAGGCCCGACCAAGCCTTTAACCATAGTGGAGGATACTTCGGCAATTTCGCGCGGCGGCATGAGGAATACGGTGGATATTTCGGGTGCGAGGTCGCTGTTGATATGGCGCATGGAACGTTCGTATTCGTAATCCTGAGCAGAACGTATGCCGCGCACGATGAATCCTGCCTGCACTTCGCGGGCGTAATGCACCAAAAACCGGTTTTCAAATACATCGGTTCTGACGTTGGGAAACATTTTAGTAATATCGTGCAGCATATCCCGCCTTTCGGCTATCGTGTAGGTGCTGCGTTTGTCGGGATTAATGCCGATGGCGACGATGAGCTCGTCAAACATAGATTGCGCCTGCCGTATCATCCACAGATGCCCCAATGTGGGCGGATCGAAACTGCCGGCATAAACGGCACGGCGCGGTGTATTCGGTGACATATGATTCCTTCCGACAGCATGGTCGGCCGTATGTTGATGAATGTGTATCCGTATTGTATGCCCAAAACAAAATGCCGTCTGAAATAACTTTTCAGACGGCATGGTTCGGATGGCGTGTTACCAATATCAATCATCACCGTTTAAAGACAATAGGATATGCAACAAGCTGCTGAATATGTTGTATAAGGAGATGAAGATGGTTAATGCCGCGCTGATGTGGCTGTCTTCTCCACCGTCAATGACGGTGCGTACCTGCCACATAATCATTAAGGAACTGAACAAGACAAAACCTGCCGAAATGGTCAAGGCGAGTGCGGGAATACTCAAAAACAGGTTGGCCACCATGGCGACCATCAGAATCACCGCACCCACAGTCAGAAAGCGTGCAAGTTCGTTCATATTAAGCCTCGAACGTCGCGCCAGTACGGACATGGTCAGGAAAACGGCGGCGGTCATGGCTGCGGCAATGCCGACGATTTTCGCACCGTCGGCAATATGAAGCGCGTATTGCAGCACAGGGCTGATCAATACGCCTATACCGAATGTGAATACCATCAACAGGGTAACGCCGGTATTGCTGTAACGGTTTTTCTCGATAAGATAAGTCATGCCGTAGAAAAATACCAAGAATGCGATGAGGCTGATCCAGCGTGAACCGAAGGCGGCATAAAAATTGAAGTCCATGCCGGCGGCAAATACCGCACCTGCCACCGCAGGGATAAAGGACAGCCCGAGCAGGCGGTAAGTTTTTTGCAAAACGGTGTTTTTAGAAACTGTATGCGCGGTGTAGTCGTAAACGTCGTGCTGCATGGCATATGCTCCTGAAAGTGTGGTTGGGAATACCTAGGGATTTTAACATTGTTCAACGTCAAAACTTGTTCGGTTGCGTCAAGATAAGGTTGTTCTGAGTATTTTAAAGGCTGTCTGAAACAGGTTCGGACAGCCTTTATTTGAAGCAGGAAACCGTTTATTGCGGAACATACCCCTGAACGGCATCCGCGCCGTCGCCGAAGAAATACTGCTCCATCTGCTGAGCCAGGTATTCGCGCGCGCGCGGATCGGCAAGGCTTAAGCGGTTTTCGTTAATCAGCATGGTTTGGTGGCGCGTCCACGCCATCCATGCTTCTTGCGATACGTTTTCAAAAATGCGCTTGCCCAATTCGTTGGGAAGCGGTGGAAATTTCATGCCTTCGGCTTCTTTGTTGAGCTTAACGCAGAATACCATGCGTGCCATAGCGGATTCCTTTACTGTGTGTTCAGAAATAACGGGGTGATTTTAACCGATTAGGGGTACAGACAAAAGCCTTCTTATTCCCGATGATAAGGATGGTTGTGCAGGATGGAAACGGCCCGGTAGAGCTGCTCGGTCAGAAGGACGCGCACCATGCCGTGCGGCAGGGTGAGGCTGGACAGGCGCATCATCATGCGGGCTTGTTGTTTGAGGCGGTCGGTCATGCCGTCCGCGCCGCCGATGACGAAGCAGACGTGTTCGCCGTTTTGCTGCCAGCTTTTGAGGTGTTCCGCCAGCTCGACGGAGGTCGGTGCTTTGCCGCGTTCGTCAAGAACGACGAGGAACGCGCCTTGCGGAACGGCTTCAAGGATGCGTTTTTCTTCCGCCACCATACCTTGGGCGGCATTCACGCCCGCGCCGCGTTTTTCGGGTTTGATTTCTTTGAGTGCGTAGGCGACGTCGCGTCCGAAGCGTTTGGCGTATTCGGCGACGGCCTCATCAACCCAGCGCGGCATTTTGGTGCCGACTGCCAAAACGGTAATGTTCAATGCTTTCTCCCTTACAGGAAAATGCCGTCTGAACATTCAGACGGCATCGGGAATCAGTCTGCCGCGTGCCACGGCTTCTGCATTCCGGCGTGGAAACTCGGTTTCTCGCCGCCCCAGAGGGTGTCGATGTCGTAGAAGTCGCGCACGGCAGGGAGCATGACGTGGACGACGAGGTCTCCTGCATCAACCAACGTCCATTCGCCGCTGTCGCCTTCGGTACTGAGGATTTCAAAACCGGCTTCTTTCAAATCGATGGCAACGTTGTTGGCCAGTGCTTTGACTTGGCGGGTACTGTCGCCGCTGGCGATAATCATTCTGGCAAACAGCGAAGTTTTGTCTTGCGTTTCGAGAACGGAAATGTCTTTGGCTTTGATGTCTTCGAGGGCGTTGACGGCGACCTCGACCATTTTTTGCAGGTCTTGCAGTTCTTGTTCGTTCATTATGTTCCTAACGGGATGTTTTCAGACGGCATTATAGCCGTTTCTTACTGATTTGACTTTATTTTTCGTACAGCCGGTGTTCTCGGATATAACGGGCGGCGGCAGGCGGGATGCCGTCTGAAACACCGGCGGCACTCAGGTTGCGGCGGATTTCCGTTGATGACACATTATGCATCGGGGCGGATAAGATGCGGACGCTGCCGTCCTGAAGGGACTTGCCCAGCCATGCGTGCAGTTCGCCCGGCATTTGGTGCAGGCTACCGCCCTGCCTCATGGCGACGGCGATATTGGTTTCGCGCACGAGCATCTGCCATTTTTTCCATGTGTGCAGCTTCATCAGGCTGTCGCTGCCCATCAGCCACCAAAGTTGCGCGGCGGGGAACTGCTGGCGGAAAATTTGGACGGTGTCGAAAGTGTAAGTCTCGCCGTGACGGACGATGTCGCAGTCGCTAACGGCAAAACGCGCGTCTTCTGCCGTCGCCAGTTCGACCATGGCAAGGCGGTCGGCGGCGGAAGCGGAGGCGGCGTCTTTGTGATACGGGCCGCCTGCCGGCAGGAAAACAACCGTGTCCAACCCGATTTCATCGGCAAAGGCACGGGCGATATGAAGATGCCCGTTGTGTATCGGGTCGAAAGTGCCGCCGAACAGTCCGATTTTCTTCATGATGTTTCCATTCCTTCCGATAAGTCCATGCCGTCTGAAACACTGCCGTCCACAATCAGGGTCAGTTTGCCGGTAACGGGATGGATGACCAATCCGTGAACGGCAATATGGCGCGGCATCAGCGGATGGCGGCGGATGAGTTCGACCGTATGGCGCACGCTGTCTTCGACGTTGTCGAAACCGGTCAGCCAGCCGTCGAGGTCGACACCGGCATAACGCAGGGTTTCGATACGGTCGTCGGGAATATTGCTTTCATGCACCTTACTGAGAAAGCCGGCCGCATTCAAACCCTGCATACCGCAATCGTGATGGGAGATGACCATGATTTCTTTGACTTTCAGTTCAAACACGGCAACCAGCAGGCTCCTCATGACCGAACCCCACGGATGCGCAACCAGCGCACCTGCATTTTTAATCAGTTTGGCATCGCCGTTTCTCAACCCTAAAGCATTGGGCAGCAGCTCGATAATCCGCGCATCCATGCAGGATAAAATCGCCAACTCCCTGCCCGGGTATTTGTCGGTAAAATATTTCTCATATTCGCCCGACTCGACAAACTTCTGATTATAGGAAAGGATTTCGCTCAACTCGCTCATTTTGCCGTCCTCTGAAAAAGGGTTCACATTATAACGTTTCCGTCTGTTTTCCGCCCTCGCCGTTGTCCAACAGCAGGAAAATGCACACCGCAAATGCCGACAACAGCAATGTCAACACCATTGCCCGCGCATAATTGTCCTCACCCGCACGCCCCAAATAGGCATAAATCAAAGTCGTCAACGTCTGCCATTCCGGACGCGACAGGAACAATGTCGCCGCAAATTCGCCCACGCAGGTTGCCGCCGCCAAAGTCAGGCCGCGCCGCAACGCCGGTTTCAAGAGGGGGAGCGTGATACGGTATGCCGTCTGAAAGCTATCCGCGCCCAAACCTGCCGCCGCCCTGCCGTAATCCGGCGGCAGTGCATCCCAGGCCGATAAAACATCTTTTGCCACAAACGGATAAGCCAGCAGCGCATACATCGCCAGCAGCAACGGCAACGAAGCCGTCCACTGCGGATAAAGCAGCAGCACGCCCGCCGAAACACAAACCGGCGACACCATAAACGGCAAAAACATCAGCCCGCGCATCCACGCCAACCGCCGCGCCGCCGCCGCATACATGACACCCAATACCGCCGCCGAAAATACCGCCGCCGCCGAGAAGCGCAAAGTATTCCACACCGCCTGCCAAGTTTCGCGTTCCGCCAACACCTGCCAAGATTCTCCCGCAGAACAGGCCTTTACCACGACCGCCGCCAGCGGGAACAGGCAGCATATACCCAACACCGCCGCCGCAAACGCCAGCAGCACATATTCCCCGACCGACTGCGGTTCAGACGGCATCACAGGGGAAACCGCCTTATCCGAACCCGCGCGTCTGCCGAACCACGCATACAGCAATCCCGCCGCCGCCGTTACCCCCAACACCAGCCACACCAGCACCGAAGCAACCGCCATATCGAGTTCGAACATGACCAACTGGTAAATTTCCACTTCGACCGTGGCATAACGGCTGCCGCCCAGCAGCAGCGCCAGCCCGAACCCGGAAAAACAATACAAAAAGACAAGGCACACGCCGCCGGCAAGCCACGGGCGCAAAACGGGCATTTCAATGTCCCAAAACCGCCGCCACGTCCCCGCGCCCAATGTCCGTGCCGTCTGAAGCCGTGCCGCAGGCACTTGAACAAACCCCTGATATGCCGCCCTGACCAACACAGGAAGGTTAAAAAACACATTGCCGTACAACAACAGATACGGCGTATCCTGCCAGCCGCGCCACAACAGGCCGTCCGCCCCGAACAGAGCCAGCACGCCCACGCCCGCCACCAACGTGGGCATCACGAAAGGCAGCATCAGCAGGCGTAGCACGAAAGTCCGCCCCGGAAACGCAAGCCGCGCCAGCACCCACGCGACAGGTACGCCCAAGGGAAGCACCAAGATACAGGTTGCCGCCGCCTGAAATACCGTCCATGCCAGACGTTCGAGCATATAAGCATCCGACAGCACCGCGCCCCATGCAAAACCGTCATACGCCGCCATCGCCCACAAAGGCGCAAGCACCATCGCGGTCAAAAAAAACAGGGGCGGCAGCGTAACCAATCCGACAACCACCCAACGCCGCATATCCATCCGTTTTCCCATTTCAAAACATAATGGCTGGATTGTACCCAAAACCAATCAAAAATGACTGCACAATTTTATCCGTCCGCAGTCAAACCGCCGCCAACCGCCGGAATTCAGAGTCAAACACCGGCGCGGGTGCATAACAAAGCAGCCGAAACCGGTACGCCGAACCAGAAAACATATTCAAACCCGAAACAAAATGCCGTCTGAAACCCTTTCAGACGGCATCGGATTCCTACCCGACAGATGGTATCAACCCAAACTCAACAGCAGGTTGCGGAACGCGTTCGGGTCTTTGATAAACGTCATCTCGCCCTCCTGCGGAAAATGAAAATCCAAAAGGCGCGACACCCAAAAACGGATGCAGCCAGCACGTTGAGCGGTCGGGAAATACGCCTTTTCTTCGGCACTCAAGAGGCGCACGCCCTCATAACCGCCGATAAACGCCTTTTTCAACGACTCATCCAACTTATTGTCCGCCGTCCTTGCCCAATCGTTAACCGCAATCGCCAAGTCATACATAAAATTGCCCCGGCAGGCGTAATAGAAATCGATGAAGCCCGATACCTGACCGCCGTCAAGCAACACATTGTCTTTAAACAGGTCGGCATGGATGATGCCCGAAGGCAGATGATTGCCGAGATTGTCCTTCAGCGCATCAATTTCGGAACACAGCAGCGCGGCATCGTCTTGCGACAGGACGGGCAGCAGCCGGGCGCACGCCTCCGTCCACCACGCATCATAACGCGGGTTTTCCATTTCCAAAGGGAAATCGGCGGCGGCAAGGTGCATTTTGGCCAGCATCGCACCGGTATGGAAACACTGCTCAGCCGTCGGCAGCGCGGTATCCGAACCTTTCAGGCAGGCAACCAGGCAGGCGGGCTTGCCCGCCAAAACGGAATCAAGCCGGCCGTCTTTGCGCGCAAGCGGCGCGGCAACCGCCACGCCCTTCATACTCAAATGCCGGTTAAGCTCCAGAAAAAACGGCAACTCTTCCTGTTTCAACACTTCAAACACGGTCAGCACATAACGTCCCGAAGTCGTCGTCAGAAAATAATTGCTGTTGGTAATCCCCTGCGCGATACCCTGCAGGGAAACAAATTCCCCCAAATCGTAACCGCTCAGGAAGCCGCGCATTTCATCATCGGAAACACTGGTATAGACAGACATATCAACTCACTTGCTCAAAAACGGGCAAACCCGCCGTCAGAACGCCGGACAGCAGGCAAACATATAATTCACATCGGTCGAATCGCACAGGGCATAAGTTTGCGACAACACATGGTAAGTCATACCCTTCGTATCCACCACATCCAAGCCCGCCTGACGGCACATCCTCGCCAGCTCGGCAGGCGCGATGAATTTTTTCCAGTCGTGCGTGCCTTTGGGGACAAACTTCAACAGATATTCCGCCGCCACAATCAGATGCAGGTACGATTTCGGGTTTTTATTGATGGTGGAAAAAAACACCATGCCGTCCGGCTTGACCAGCTTGGCACAAGCACGCACGATGGCGGCGGGATCGGGGACGTGTTCCATCATTTCCATGCACGTTACCACATCGAACGAGTGCGGTTCCGCCTCGGCAAGGTCTTCCACGCGGATACATTCGTATTCGATATCGGCGACATTGTTCAAAGCCGTGTGCAGGCGGGCGGTTTCCAACGACTGCTCCGCCATGTCGATGCCTTTGACAAACGCCGCGCCGCGCCGCGCCATACTTTCCGCAAGGATGCCGCCGCCGCAGCCTACATCTAAAACCCGTTTGCCGCACAAATCCGCGTGTCCGTCGATATAATCGAGCCGCAGCGGATTGATGTCGTGCAAGGGCTTGAATTCGCCCGACTTGTCCCACCATTTGTCGGCAATCCGGCTGAATTTGGCAATTTCCTCTTCGTCCACATTATATTTTCTGTCAGACATCCTGCCTCCCATCATTCAAAAACACGGCGGCAGCCGCCGTTGCCCAAAAGGAAAAGATTATACTATGGAACGTCATGCCGTCTGAACAGACTTTCAGACGGCATGACCGCAAACACCTTACAGCTCCCCGCACTTTACGGCATAATGACGGCCACGCATTTCTAGAAGAAAGATAAACAATGTCAACCAAAACCCCTTCCCTGTTCGGCGGAGCGATGATTATCGCCGGTACGGTTATCGGCGCAGGCATGCTTGCCAACCCGACCGCCACATCCGGCGTATGGTTTACCGGCTCGCTGGCCGTGTTGCTGTACACCTGGTTTTCCATGCTTTCCAGCGGCCTGATGATTTTGGAAGTCAACACCCACTATCCCCACGGCGCAAGTTTCGACACCATGGTTAAAGACCTGCTCGGACGGAGCTGGAACATCATCAACGGCATCGCCGTCGCCTTCGTTTTATACCTGCTCACTTACGCTTATATCTTCGTCGGCGGCGACCTGACCGCCAAAGGCTTAGGCAGCGCGGCAGGCGGCGACGTTTCACTCACCGTCGGACAACTCGTCTTCTTCGGCATTCTCGCCTTTTGCGTTTGGGCATCCGCACGCTTGGTTGACCGCTTCACCAGCATCCTCATCGGCGGCATGGTATTAACCTTTATTTGGGCAACCGGTGGCCTGATTGCCGATGCCAAAATACCTGTCTTGTTTGACACCCAAGCCTCTACCGGCACCAACTACTGGATTTATGTCGCTACCGCCCTGCCCGTCTGCCTCGCTTCCTTCGGCTTCCACGGCAACGTCTCCAGCCTGCTCAAATACTTTAAAGGCGACGCGCCCAAAGTGGCTAAATCCATCTGGACGGGCACACTGATTGCGCTGGTGATTTACGTCCTCTGGCAAATCGCCATCCAAGGCAACCTGCCGCGCAACGAGTTCGCCCCCGTCATCGCCGCCGAAGGGCAAGTCTCCGTCCTGATTGAAACCCTGTCCAAATTCGCCCAAACCGGCAATATGGATAAAATATTGTCCCTGTTTTCCTACATGGCAATCGCCACCTCGTTTTTAGGCGTAACCTTAGGTCTGTTCGACTACATCGCCGACATCTTCAAATGGAACGACAGCGTGTCCGGCCGCACCAAAACCGCCGCGCTGACCTTCCTGCCGCCTCTAATTTCCTGCCTGCTCTTCCCCACCGGCTTCGTTACCGCCATCGGCTACGTCGGCCTGGCGGCAACCGTCTGGACAGGCATCATCCCCGCCATGCTGCTCTACCGTTCGCGCAAAAAATTCGGCGCAGGCAAAACCTATAAAGTTTACGGCGGCTTGTGGCTGATGGTTTGGGTCTTCCTTTTCGGCATCGTCAACATCGCCGCACAGGTATTGAGCCAAATGGAACTCGTCCCCGTATTTAAAGGATAAAGGCAAAATGCCGTCTGAAGCCCTGTTCAGACGGCCTTACGACATTCGGAAAATCATATGGAACTCAAAATAGACATTGCAACCAACAACTTCAAACACGGCGGCGGCACGGAAAGCTACACTTTGGATTTGGTAAAGGGTCTGAACAGACAAAATATCACACCAACCGTTTATGCGACGAAATTTGATCACAGCATTCCCGAATACGCCATGATCGAACCCCGCCTTATCGACCAACGCCGCACACCCAAAAAACTACGCTCATTCCTCTTTTCAAACCGACTTGTTCAAACCAGAAAAGACAGCACCTCCAAACTGGTTGCCTGCCATCATGCCGATTATGCCGACCTCCTCATCTGCGGCGGCACACACTTGGGCTACCTGCACCACATGGCGCAAAAACCGAATCTGCTCGACCGTCTTGCCATACGCCGGAACCGCAGCAACTACGCCACCGCCAAATCCATCATGGCGCATTCCCACATGATGCAGCGCGAACTGATCGGACTGTACGGCGTTCCCCCCGAAAGAATCCAAGTCGCCCCCCACCCGCAGATACGGAACGCTTCTTTCCACAACCTAGAGAAACTGCCGCTCTGCGCGCCAAATACGGTTTTGCCGACCATGAAACCGTTTTCCTATTCCCATCGACCGGCCACACGCGCAAAGGCCTGGAACTGCTCGCTGACTTTTTCGAACATACCGGCCTGCCCGTCAAGCTCGCCGTTGCCGGCTCCCCGCTCCCCCGCCCTATGAAAAACGTCGTCGGGCTGGGCTTCTGCACCGATATGCCCGAACTCTACCGCGCCGCCGACTTTACTATTATGGCCTCCCTGTACGAACCCTTCGGGCTGGTCGGTGTCGAATCCGTCCTATGCGGCACACGCGTCGTCCTCTCCGAAAACATGGCATGTACAGAGGTCATGAACGAAGAAGCCGGATTCTTTTTCTCACGCCAAAACCCGGAAACCCTGGCGCAAGCCGTTGCCCAAGCCCTCAGCCTTAAAAAACAGGGCGGACACCGCCTGTCCGACCCGATGCGTGCACTGAACTACAACCCGTCCCTGTCGCACCACATCGACCGACTGACCGACATGCTGGCATCCGTATAACAAAATGCCGTCTGAACGAGTTTTCAGACGGCATTTTTGCAACCGTTGCAGCCGTGCGGCAAAAAGCTAACGGGCAATTTTCAAAACGTCGTACAGATAGTTCCGATAGTCTCCGACCAGTTTCCGGTTCGGGCAGTCTTCCAACCCTCCGCCGCACAAACCGCGCATCGCCATATTTGCACGCATGAAGCCGTCTTTGGCTTCCAAACCCGCCACCTCCATCAGCACGCCGCCTGCAAAGGCAAGGTCGAGGAAATCCTGCCGCTGTACGAATCCGCCGGCAATATTGCTCCTGACAGCAAACTGCGTTACATAATCCGGCTGCGCGTAATCCCATTTCTTCCTGACGGACACGCCCTCAAACGGTACCTGATGATCGCCGAAATAACCGAAAACAAAGGGTTTGCCGCGTTCGTGCAGATAACGGTCGAAACTTTCCACCGCTTTGTCCAGATCGGCAATGCGCCCGATGTAGTCATTAAGTGCAGATACGGTTTTCGCATTCAAATCGGGCGCATCCAAATCAAACACATTGTCGGTATCCGTCCGATACGGCCCGTGCTCCTTCATGGTCAGCACATATACGAACATCGGTTGGCGCACGTTTTCCAAATCGGGATGGCGTTTTTCCAAAATCATCCGCGCATACTGCATCATTTCCTCACTGGAAATATGCCACAGGTTTTTACCCATCGGCGCGGGGTAGCCCAAATCTTGCGGCTGGAACATCAGATTAAAGCCGAAATGGTCATATGCGGCCTTGGCATTGTAGTTGCCCTTGGTAAACGGCGAGAGCGCCACGCAAAAATAACCGTGTTCGCGCAGGTTGCGGACAAAACCGGTCTGCAAATGCGGTACGACCGAGTAAAACACGCCGCTTGCCAACGCGCCGAAATCTGTGGACGGAACACCCGCCAAAAACGCAAATTCGGACTTCCACGTTGCGCCGCCGAAAGTATGCACGCGCAAAGGTGAGGAAAATACGGTATCTTCCTGCCGTCCGAACATTTTCAAATCGGGAATCTTGGCGGCGGCAAAGTCGAAACAGTGCGGATCGAGCGTCGATTCCATCAGGGTAACGACAATATCGGGTTTTTCATCCGACATGCCGCACGGCCGGGTTTCAGACGGCATCTGCCTGGCAAACGCTTCCCCGTCGCCCTCGAACACGGGTACTTGGAAAAACACCGCCCGACAGGACATCGGCAGGTTCAAAAACACGTCGCGCCCGTCGTCCGGCAGCGAGTCCAGCCACGTCTTTACCGCGCCCGGATGTTTGGAAAAATGCCGCATCGACACGAACGCCGCCGCAAACAAAACCGCGCCTGCCCACCGCCACAGCACACCCAAAGAATCCGCACCGCTCCAGCCGAAAACCGCATATGCCGCCAAAGCCAGCAGCCCCGCCATACCGATAACCGCTTCCTTATAATGGAACAGCGTTTCCCAATTCCGCCAGTCGGCAATCAGCAAAAAATCGGAAATCAACAGCGGCTGTTTGTAATAATGGATTTTCAGCCTGTGGAACAGTATCAGCACCACAAACCAGACCGAAGCGAAATTCAAGGCGCGCTGCCACTGCGCCGTCAACATCAGCATACCGCCCGCCAAAAAGACAAACAGCGCCGATGCGAAAAAATACGTCCAACGGTAGTGCGACCTGATAATCAGCACCAACGCCGCCGTTACAAACAAAAACAGGAAAACATAGGCAACCATCCCGCCCCACTCCTTAAAACGGCATACCTGAGCCGCCGTTGCGAATTATTATCGAAAGCGTGCATTATAATGCAGCACAGGCGCATTTCCACCGATATTTCAGTATAATGCCATCCCCGAACCTGCCCAACCCAAAGGAACCGTGATGAAACTCATCATTCTCGACCGCGACGGCGTCATCAACCAGGACCGCGACGACTTCGTCAAATCCGTTGACGAGTGGATACCTATCGAAGGCAGCATGGATGCGGTGGCATTCCTGACGCAGGCAGGCTGCACCGTTGCCGTCGCCACCAACCAATCCGGCATCGGCCGCAAATATTTTACCGTTCAAGACCTCACCGAAATGCATGCCAAAATGCACCGCCTCATCCGTCAGGCAGGCGGGGAAATCGACGGCATCTGGTTCTGCCCGCATACCGGCGCCGACGGCTGCGGCTGCCGCAAGCCCAAACCGGGCATGATTGAAGACATCCTCGAACGCTTCAACGCCCAAGCTTCGGAAACTTGGCTGGTCGGCGACAGCCTGCGCGATTTGCAGGCAATCGATGCCGTCGGCGGAAAACCCGCACTGGTTCTGACCGGAAAAGGCAAAAAAACGCTCTCCCAACACGGACACGAATTGCCCGAACACACACAGGTTTTCGATACCCTGCTCGATTTCTCACAATACATCATGCAGGAAAACGCCGCACTGCAAGCCGACTGAACATACCGCATTCCGACAAGGCAAAACCATGCTCATCATCCGCAACCTGATTTACTGGCTGATACTCTGTTCCAGCCTGATTTTCCTCTTTCCCTTTATGCTGCTCGCCTCGCCTTTCCGGGACGGGGCGCACAAGATGGCGCGGGTCTGGGTCGGCATCCTCAACTGGTCGCTCAAACACATCGTCGGGCTCAAATACCGCATCATCGGCGCGGAACACATTCCGGACCGCCCCGCCGTCATCTGCGCTAAACACCAAAGCGGCTGGGAAACGCTTGCCCTTCAGGACATTTTTCCGCCGCAGGTTTACGTTGCCAAACGCGAGTTGTTCAAAATCCCCTTTTTCGGCTGGGGCTTGAAACTGGTCAAAACCATAGGCATAGACCGCAACAACCGCCGCGAAGCCAACGAACAGCTCATAAAACAGGGGTTGGCGCGCAAAAACGAAGGCTATTGGATTACCATTTTCCCCGAAGGCACGCGCCTTGCACCCGGAAAGCGCGGCAAATACAAACTCGGCGGCGCGCGCATGGCGAAAATGTTTGAAATGGACATCGTCCCCGTCGCCCTCAACAGCGGCGAATTTTGGCCGAAAAATTCCTTTCTGAAATATCCGGGGGAAATCACCGTCGTCATCTGTCCGACCATCCCGCACGCAAGCGGCAGCGAAGCCGAATTGATGGAAAAATGCGAACACCTCATCGAAACGCAGCAGCCGCTCATTTCCGGCGCAGGCCCGTTTGCCGCCAAAATGCCGTCTGAAACCGTATGACCGCCCTGATCCACACTCTTTCAGACGGCATGGAGTTGACCGTCGAAATCAAGCGCCGTGCCAAGAAAAACCTGATTATCCGCCCTATCGGCACACATACCGTCAGCATCAGCGTCCCACCCTGCTTCTCCGTCTCCGCTCTAAACCGCTGGCTGTATGAAAACGAAGCCGTCCTGCGGCGAACACTGGCGAAAACACCGCCGCACAATACGGCAAACCGGCTGCCCGAACATATCTGGTTCCACGGCAGACAGCTTGCCCTCACCGCCCATCAAGACACGCAAATCCTGCTGATGCCGTCTGAAATCAGCGTTCCTGAAGACACGCACGACAAACAGGCAGCACTGTTGGCAACCTTTCTGAAACGGCAGGCTCAAAGCTACCTGCTTCCCCGCCTCGAACACCACGCCCGCACCACACAACTGTTCCCCGCCTCCTCCTCGCTGACCTCTGCCAAAACCTTCTGGGGCGTGTGCCGCAAAACCACAGGCATACGCCTCAACTGGCGGCTGGTAGGCGCACCGGAATACGTTGCCGACTATGTCTGCATACACGAACTCTGCCACCTCGCCCACGCCAACCACAGCCGCGCATTCTGGGCGCTGACCCGCCGCTTTGCACCCTACGCGGACGAAGCCAAGCAATGGCTCAAAGACCGCGGCAGGGAACTTTTTATTTTGGGATAATGCCATCCGTTTCAGACGGCATTTCCGCATTCAACCTACACGGGAGATTCAATATGAAGAAACTCGCCGTCCTGACCACGCTCGCCGGATGCAAAGAACAGGCTGCACAAAAACCGCCTGTCGATCAAAGCAGAATATGTATATATTCTAATGACGAAGAAGCCCGGAAATGCGTAAACGGCGAACTGTCTTTCTTCAATCTGACCCGATGGGGAAATGAGCAACTCCCGCTCTTTGTGGTCGCCCAATACTGCGACACCAACTACAACATTACCTACAACAATGCCGGCGTCGTTTGCGTATTTACCGACAAAAGAGTGCAAAAGCCTGCCTCCGGCAGCGAATCGTCCGTAAGCGGATCGGTTCCTGCAAAATAAGCTTCCGTCCGCACACAGCACACAGGCTCAGAACCGTACCCCGTTTGAAAACAAAAATGCCGTCTGAAACCCGACATCCGGTTTTCAGACGGCATTTTTTGCTTAACGTTTTAGCTGTAAAGCTTCGCTCCTTTTTTGACGAACTCAATCGCTTTTTCTTCCATGCCTTGCTGTTGGGCTTTTTGCTTGTCGGCGTAGTCGCGCACTTCCTGCGTGATTTTCATCGAGCAGAATTTGGGGCCGCACATCGAGCAGAAGTGGGCGATCTTCGCGCCTTCGGCGGGCAGGGTTTCGTCATGGAAGCTCTCGGCGCGTTCGGGGTCGAGGCTTAAGCGGAATTGGTCGCGCCAGCGGAACTCGAAACGCGCCTTGCTCAGGGCGTTGTCGCGCAACTGTGCGCCCGGCCAGCCTTTGGCGAGGTCAGCGGCGTGGGCGGCGAGTTTGTAGGTGATGATGCCTGTGCGCACGTCTTCTTTGTCGGGCAGACCGAGATGCTCTTTCGGGGTAACGTAGCAGAGCATGGCTGTGCCGTACCAGCCGATATTGGTCGCGCCTATGCCCGAAGTGATGTGGTCGTAGCCGGGGGCGATGTCGGTAACGAGCGGGCCGAGTGTGTAGAAAGGCGCTTCAAAGCAATGTTGTAGCTCTTCGGTCATGTTTTCTTTGACGCGTTGCAGTGGCACATGGCCGGGGCCTTCAATCATGACTTGTACGTCGTGTTTCCACGCTTTATCGGTCAATTCGCCCAAGGTGTGCAGCTCGGCGAATTGGGATTCGTCGTTGGCATCGGCAATGCAGCCGGGGCGCAGGCCGTCGCCGAGGCTGAACGACACATCATACGCCTTCATGATTTCACAGATTTCGTCGAAATGCGTGTAGAGGAAGTTTTCTTTGTGGTGGGCGAGACACCATTTCGCCATGATGGAGCCGCCGCGCGATACGATGCCGGTGAGGCGGTTGGCGGTCATCGGCACATAACGCAGCAACACGCCCGCGTGTATGGTGAAATAGTCCACACCTTGTTCCGCCTGCTCGATTAAGGTGTCGCGGAACAAATCCCAAGTCAAATCTTCGGCAATACCGCCGGTTTTTTCCAAAGCCTGATAGATGGGCACTGTGCCGATGGGGACTGGCGCGTTGCGGATAATCCATTCGCGCGTTTCATGGATGTGCGCGCCGGTGGACAAATCCATAATCGTGTCCGCGCCCCAACGCAGCGACCACACCATTTTTTCGACTTCTTCGGTCAGGCTGGAGGTTACGGCGGAATTGCCCAAGTTGCCGTTGATTTTGACGCGGAAGTTGCGGCCGATAATCATCGGTTCGAGTTCGGGGTGGTTGATGTTGGCGGGGATAATCGCGCGTCCGGCGGCGATTTCTTGGCGCACGAATTCGGGCGTGATTTGGTCGGGATGGGTCGGGATGTTCGCGCCGAAACTTTGACCTGCGTGCTGTTTTAAGAGCTTGGCGTATTCAGGTCGTCTGAAAAGCTCGTCCAGCTTCATGCGTTCGCGTATGGCGACGAACTCCATTTCGGGCGTGATGATGCCGCGGCGTGCATAGTGAAGCTGGGTTACGTTGCTGCCGCTTTTCGCACGGCGCGGGCGGGTGATTTGGTTGAAACGCAGATGGGCGGTTTGCGGGTCGTGCGCGCGTTCGATGCCGTATTCGCTGGAAAGCTTGGGCAGGATTTCGGTATCGCCGCGTTCGTCCAGCCATGCAGTGCGGATGTGCGGCAAGCCTTGTTTCAGGTCGATGTGTGCCGCCGGGTCGCCGTACACGCCGCTAGTGTCATAGACCGGAATCGGCGGGTTGGCTTCCGTACCTTGCGCCGTGTAAGTATCGTCCTGACGGATTTCACGCAAAGGCACGCGGATGTCGTCGCGGCTGCCTTGCAGATACACGCGCTCCGAGTTCGGATATTTAAAGCGGATGCCGATGTCTTCGCTCAAGTCGGCAAGCTCGCGCGCTTCATTGCCGGAAGTTTTGGCGTTTTTTTTTGGCGTAGTCATAAAAAATGCTCCTGTTTTCTCGTTTAGAATAAAGAAACAGGAGCACTTTGCTTTTTCAAACGGCCCGAGTATCAAAAAATGCCGTCTGAAAGACAGAATCCGTGAAAACTCCCCACGCAGGTATTATCCCGATCGGGTGTAAAGGGTATTTCTCAGCCGCCTGAACATCAGGCAGCACCCCTGTTTCAATGTTAACCAAAATTAAATCACGAACATGAACTTTTGTAAAGAAAATAATATTTCAAATCAGGCATAAACCGGCCTCGGACAAGGTTTCATGATTTTTCGCGGAAAGAATGCTTGACACCGCGTACTGCCTTCTGTATAGTTTCACTTCCTGACGCGGGATGGAGCAGCATGGTAGCTCGTCGGGCTCATAACCCGAAGGTCGTAGGTTCGAATCCTGCTCCCGCAACCAAATATTAAAACCCCTCGGCTAAAACCGAGGGGTTTTGCTTTATCCGCCAAACGGCGCACTGCCCTCGCAGTTGCAATCTCAACCGGTTTGGTTACAATCTTCCGCACTGTTTTTCAAGAAAGCCAACCATGCCGACCGTCCGTTTTACCGAATCCGTCAGCAAACACGACCTTGATGCCCTGTTCGAGTGGGCAAAAGCAAGTTACGGTGCAGAAAGTTGCTGGAAAACGCTGTATCTGAACGGTCTGCCTTTGGGAAATCTGTCACAGGAATGGGCGGAGCGCGTTAAGACAGACTGGCAGGCAGGCTGCTCGGAGTCTTCAGACGGCATTTTTCTGAATACGGACGGCTGGTCGGATATGGGCGGCCGCTTGCAGCACCTCGCCCGCACATGGAACAAGGCTGGGCTGCTTCACGGATGGCGCAACGAGTGTTTCGACCTGACTGACGGCGGCGGCAATATCTTGTTCTCACTCGAACGCGCCGCTTTCCGTCCGTTCGGACTGCTCAGCCGCGCCGTCCATCTCAACGGTCTGACCGAATCGGATGGCCGATGGCATTTCTGGATAGGCAGGCGCAGTCCGCACAAAGCAGTCGATCCCGACAAACTCGACAATACTGCCGCCGGCGGTGTTTCCAGCGGTGAATTGCCGTCTGAAACCGTGTGTCGCGAAAGCAGCGAAGAAGCCGGTTTGGATAAAACGCTGTTCCCGTTTATCCGTCCGGTATCCCGGCTGCACAGCCTGCGCCCCGTCAACCGCGGCGTCCACAATGAAATCCTGTATGTATTCGATGCCGTCCTGCCCGAAACCTTCCGGCCTGAAAATCAGGATGGCGAAGTGGCATGTTTTGAAAAGATGGACATTGGCGGCCTGTTGGATGCCATGTTGTCCGGACGCATGATGCACGATGCCCAGCTCGTTACTTTGGACGCATTCGACCGTTACGGATTAATCGCCCCGAACCACCCTCTGTCGGACTGGCTTCGCGGCATCAGGACTTAGGAACCGGTATGCTCAAATTGAACAAGGTCTGCAAACGCTTCGGCAATAAAACCGTCGCCGACAGCATCTGCCTGACTGTCGACCGCGGCAAAATACTTGCCGTGCTGGGTCGGTCGGGCTGCGGAAAATCAACACTGCTGAATATGATTGCGGGGATTATCCGTCCGGACGACGGGGAAATATGGCTGAACGGGGAAAACATTACCCGTATGCCGCCCGAAAAACGCCGTATTTCGCTGATGTTCCAAGATTACGCGCTGTTTCCCCATATGAGTGCGCTGGAAAATACGGCATTCGGTTTGAAAATGCAAAAAATACAAAAAACCGACGCCGAACGCCTTGCCATGGCGGCACTTGCCGAAGTCGGACTGGAAAACGAGGCGCACCGCAAGCCTGAAAAACTTTCCGGAGGTGAGAAACAACGGTTGGCACTGGCGCGCGCTTTGGTTGTCCGCCCTTCCCTGCTGTTGCTGGACGAATCGTTTTCCAGTTTGGACACGCATTTGCGCGACCGGCTGCGCCGCATGACTGCCGAACGTATCCGAAACGGCGGCATCCCTGCCGTTTTGGTGACTCATTCGCCCGAAGAAGCCTGTACGACGGCAGACGAAATTGCCGTGATGCATGAAGGTAGGATTCTACAATACGGCACACCCGAAACATTGGTCAAAACACCGTCCTGCGTGCAGGTCGCCCGACTGATGGGTTTGCCCAACACCGACGATGACCGCCATATTCCGCAACATGCGGTGCGTTTCGACCAAGACGGCATGGAGTGCCGCGTATTATCCCGCACCTGTTTGCCCGAATCGTTCAGCCTGTCCGTCCTCCATCCGGAACACGGCATCCTGTGGCTGAACCTCGATATGCCGCACGCCGGTGAGATATCGGGAAACGATACGGTACGCATCCATATCGAAGACCAGGAAATCGTCTGTTTCCGCTGATGCCTCCTTAAAAACAAAATGCCGTCTGAAAAACCTTTCAGACGGCATTTTTTTACCAAAGCAGCTATATTTTTTCTAAGGGCGTTATTTGACTGCAATCTTTTTCCATTGTCAACAATATTTATTTCCGCACTTTGGCTTCGCCCTCTTCCTCGACAGACACACTGTTGATTTGTTTAATCAGTTTTTCCGACTTTTCCTCGTCCTCGCAGCGGATGACTTTCGCGGTATCACCTTCAAGCTGTCCGGCATTGCTGTGCAGGATGATGTTTTTGACCGACAGGATATTGTTGGGGTTCATCGAAAAACGGCGCAGCCCCATACCGAGCAGGATGCGGGTAAACGCCGTATCGCCCGCCATTTCGCCGCACACGGATACGTCTTTTTCCATACGGTTGGCGGTACGGATGACGTGTTGCAGCATTTTCAACACGGAAGGATGTCCGGGCTGGTAGAGGTGGCTGACGCTGTCGTCGCCCCTGTCGACGGACAAGATGTATTGAATCAAGTCGTTGGTACCGATGGAAATAAAATCGACCAGTTTTAAAATGCTGCCTACGGTCAACGCGGCCGAGGGGATTTCAATCATGCAGCCGACACCGACATCGCCGAAGGCTTCACCGCGCTCGGTAAGCTGCCGCTGGGCGGTGTCCAAATGAATCAGGCATTGGCGCACTTCGGACAAGGAGGTAATCATCGGCCACATCATGCGCACGGGGCCGTGGGCGGCGGCGCGGAGGATGGCGCGCATCTGCGTGCGGAACATGACCGGTTCGGCAAGGCACAGGCGGATGCCGGTCATGCCCAGTGCGGGGTTGAGGCTGCCGTTGGGGGTGGCGTTTTGACCGAACCAGCGGGGGTTTTTATCCACGCCTAAATCAACGGTTCGGATGGTAACGCTTTTGCCTTTCATTTTTTTGACAATCGAGCTGTAAACTTCATACTGTTCGTCTTCAGACGGCATCGTATCGCGGTTCAGGTAAAGAAACTCGCTCCTGAACAACCCGATGCCGTCTGCGCCGAGATTGTGCAGCAATTTGACATCTTCGGCTGATTCTATATTGCCCAAAAGCTCGATACAGACCCCGTCGGCGGTGGCGGCGGCGGTCTTTTTGAGCTTGTTCAACTCGCGTTTGTGGCTGCGGTATTCGCGGGCACGGCGGCGGTATTCGTTCAACACCGACTCGTCCGGCGAAATAATCAACACGCCGTTGATACCGTCGACGATAACTGTTTCGCCTTCGGTAATCAGTTTGCGCGCGTTGTGCAGCCCGATGACGGAAGGAATATCCAAACTCCTGCCCAAAATCGCAGTATGACTGGTCGGACCGCCGACATCGGTTACAAAAGCGGCAATCCGCTGCTCCCTGAACAAAACCGTATCGGCAGGCGAAAGGTCGTGCGCAATCAGCACGGTTTCGTCAAACAGGTTGTCGGCAACATTTAAATCGTTACCCTGCCCGACCAGGTTGTTGTGGATGCGCTGGACGACTTGCAGCATATCCTGCTTGCGTTCGCGCAAATAGGCATCGCCTATGCCGTCAAACTGAGCGGCAAGTTTGTCGCTCTGCTGTTTCAACGCCCATTCGGCGTTGATTTTTTGTTCTTTTAAAATATCGACGGGTTCGCGTGACAAGGTTACATCGGTCAGCAGCATCAGGTGCAGCGAAATAAACGCGCCCAATTCGGTCGGGGCGTTTTCGGGAATCGCGCTGCGCAGCTGTTCCAACTCTTTGCGCGTGGCTTTGATGGCGGCATCGAAACGGGCGGCTTCGGTGTCGATGAGCTCGTCTGAAACGTCGTATTGCGGCACTTCAGCCGTGCCGCGCGTAATCAGGTGGGCTTGTCCGATGGCGATGCCTTTGCCCGCGGCGACACCGTGCAGCACGATACTCATTATTCGCCCTCGCCGAAGTAGTCGTTGATTAAGTCGGTCAATGCCTTCATGGCGGCGGCTTCGTCCAAGCCGTCGGTTTCCAGCTCGATGACGGTACCTTTGGCGGCGGCGAGCATCATTAAACCCATGATGCTTTTGCCGTTGACGCGGCTGCCGTTTTTCGTTACCCAGACTTCGCTTTGAAACTGAGACGCGGTTTGGGTGAATTTGCTGGAGGCACGGGCGTGAAGTCCGAGTTTGTTGATGATTTCGATGGATTGTTTGAGCATTTCGATTCCCGTTTTATGTATATCGGCAGCAGACGCCGTTTAAAATGTTTTCTTGTCCTGCCGCTCCTTCAGGCGGCATCATGGTTTTTCCTGCACACCAAATCGTCCGGTGCGGACATAATGGCGAAAATTCCCCTGACGGCGGCCTCCCTGACACTCTCGGTGAAGGCGGCAAGGTCTTCCGCCTCCGGAGAATGTTGGATGGCCTTAATCATCATCGGCGCATTCAGGCCGGTCAGAATGGCCGATTTGTTTTCGCGTACAAGGCGGCGGGCCGCATTGCAGGGGGTCGCACCGAAAATATCGGTCATAATCAGCACGCCGTCGTTGTCGGGAAATTCCTGAAGCGCGGCAATGGCGTTGTTGATGATGTCGTCTTGGTCTTCCGTCGGCTGCACGCCGAGTATGCGGACGTTTTCAGGCATCCCGCTTAGGAAAAAATGATGTGCCAGCTTGCGGTAGGCTTCGCCTATGGTTTCGTGTGTAACGATTAAAAGCCCTATCATGGTGTATATGCGTCCTGTTTATAATTCTTCTGCCAACCTGCCGTATAAACGTTATGCCGTCTGAAAAACATTCAGACGGCATGCCTGCCTATTTGCCGTTCAGTGCGTAAATCTCGCCTAGATTGCGCCAACAGCCTGCCGCATCCATGCCGTAACCGAAAACATAACGGTTCGGCACATCCAGTCCGACATAATCGGCTCGGATAGGCTTGGGTTTGTCGATCAGCTTGTTGGCGAACACCGCCGAACGGCAGCTTGCCGCACCCATTTCCAAAAGTTTGACTTGAATGGCGGACATCGTATGCCCTTCGTCCAGAATATCGTCCAACACAACCACATGCCTGCCTCGGATTTGTTCCGCATCGGGCATACGTTTCCAGTTGAACGCGCCGCCCTCCAGCTTGTCGCCGTAACGGGAAACATGAACATAATCAAAATCTAACGGAAAGCGCAACAGCGGCAGCAACTGCCCCGTAAACACCACCGCCCCGCCCATCACGGGCAGAAGCAACGGATATTTATCCCCCAAATCGCGCGTAATCTCGTCCGCCACTTTTTGCAGTGCAGCACGGCATTGGCCTTGGTCGAACAAAAGATCGGCGTTTTCAAGCATCGCCTGTGTTTCAAGGCGTTTGGTTTCTAAATCGGTCATCATGTCAAAATCTGTCGGTAAAAGAAAAATTATAAACCAAAGTATCGGATGCCGTCTGAACTGTCCTGCTCAGCGGTCGGTACGCACGCGCACAAATGTGGCAAATTTCGGCGTACCTTTCTGCGTAAAGCCACGGTAACGGTAGGTAATCAGCGTGCCGATTTTGGGCGGGTTGTCGCGGTCTTTGTCTTTGAAGCCGCTGCCGATGCGGAATTCGCCGTGCCGGTTTTTGCAGCCGACCGCACCCAACCGTCCGGCATTGCGCCCTTTGCCTTCATAGTGCCGCGTTACCATGCATTCGTCGTCGTATTGGCTTTTCAGCTTCAATAATTGGCTGCTCCTGCCGCCGATATAACGGGATTCGGGCTGGCGCAGCATCACGCCTTCGCCGCCCTGCGCTTCGATTTGTTTCAAAAAATCCATCGCGTGCTGCCGGTCGCGCACTTTGATTTGCGGGATGATGGTAATCGGCGCGTTCGGATGCGTTTTCAGCCATTGCGTTGCGACTGCCAAACGTTGGTAGAGGTTGCCCTGCGCCTTGGGTACGTCGAAAACGTGCAGGCGGATACCGCGCCAGTCTGAAGAAGCAGAACGCACGGCGGCAGAAATCTGCTCGAACTGACCGCGTCCGCTATACAATTCGCCGTCCAAAGGATAAGGCGGAAACTGCGCGGTAAAACCTTTGGGCGGAGCAAACGCATACCCCTGACGGCTCATCAGGTGCTTTCCGTCCCAATACGCGCGCACGCCGTCGAGTTTCTCGCTCATCGCCCAGCCTGCAATCTCTTGGTCTTTGTATTCCTGCGCCAGCATCAAATCCGCCGCGCCTGCCGATGCAGGGATGAAAACCGCCGTAAAAATCGGTATGATGCCCCTGATAGTCTTCTTAATCATCTGATTCCCCCAATATCAAAACAGGCGGCAAACCGCCATAAAATAAACGGTAAACCCGATGCCGTCTGAAAAACCGTTTAGGAACACGCTATGACCCTATGTTACGAAATCCTCTCCGTTACCCCCTTCCGCCAAAACTGCACCCTGATTTGGGACGACGAAAGCGGCGAAGCCGTCCTGACCGATGTCGGCGGCGACGTGCCGTTCCTGCTGCAAGAGTTGGCAAACCGCAAACTTACGCTCACGGCAATCTGGCTGACACACGGCCATCTCGATCATGCAGGCGGCGTGGTCGAGATGCTGAAAACGCGTAACGTTCCCGTCCTCGGGCCACATCCGGACGATGAATTCCTGCTCCAATCGCTGCCGCAAACCACCGCGCAATACGGATTTCCCGTCTCGCCCGCCTTTGCGCCGACACGTTGGCTCGAAGAAGGCGAAACGCTCACGGTCGGACGCTATGCCTTTCAAGTGCTGCATATTCCGGGTCATACGCCGGGACATGTCGTCTTTTATTGTGCCGAGGCGGAATTGCTGATTGCGGGCGACGTGCTGTTTTACGAAACCATAGGCAGAACCGATTTTCCGCGTGGCAACCACGCCGACTTAATCAATAATATCCGCAACAAATTATTCGCCCTCCCCGAAACCGTGCAAGTTGTCGCCGGACACGGGCGTATGACTTCCATCGGACACGAAAAGCGGCACAATCCGTTTTTCTAACCGACTTCCCAAAGTCTTCAGACGGCATCATCTTCACTGATGCCGTCTGAAACGCAAAAGGCTCAGACAACCGCTGCCTTGCCGTTGTACCTCGCCGGACAAGGCTTTGGTAAGTACTTCAAACAAACCCCGAATCAGAACCGGTACAGTTACGCCGCGCTTTCGGCATTCCCGCTCCGGCTGAAACAACCTTTTCCGCACAAGTCAGACTGCTTCATCTTCTGCCGCATATTCCAAAGATTCCGACAACGCCGTTGTTTCATTGGCACGTTCGGTCAAATCGCGTGCAAGCTGCTTGTTTGCCTTCACACCCAACAGACGCAGCTTCTCGGCGCGGCCGACCAGATTCCCGCGCCCCTCGGCAAGTTGCTTAAATGCCGTCTGAAAGCTGCTTTGCGCCTGATCGATGCTTTTGCCGACGCTTTCGAGCGTTTGGGCGAACCCGACAAACTTGTCATACAGCTTGCCGCCTTCGTCCGCAATCGCCAGTGCGTTCTGATTTTGCTGTTCGTTGCGCCAAATATTCGCCACCGTCCTCAAAGTTGCCAGCAGCGTACTGGGGCCGACCAGCATAATCCGTTTGTCGAAACACTCTTGGAACAATCCCGCGTCATGCTGCAACGCCAGCAGGTACGCCGGCTCGACAGGTATAAACATAAAGACGAAATCCAATGTGTTCACACCTTCCAAATCGGTGTAATTCTTCAATGACAAACCTTTCATGTGCGCACGGATGCTGGCGACATGCGCCGCCAACTCGCGTGCCGCCGTATCCGCATCTGAAGCCTGCGTGTAGCGCACATAAGCCGTCAGCGAGACCTTGGAATCAATCACAATCTGTTTGTTGTCCGGCAGGTTGACCAAGACATCCGGCTGCAAACGGCGTGTGCTGCCGTCTTCCTCCTTACGGACAGATGCTGCCTGAACCGTATATTCCCGTCCCTTCTGGAGGCCGGAATTTTCTAAAACCGTTTCCAGAATCATCTCGCCCCAATTGCCCTGAACCTTATTCTGCGTACCGGTCAGCGCGTTGGTCAGGGCCTTTGCCTCGCTGTGCAGCTGCGCATTCAATCCTTGAAGCCGTTTCAATTCGTTTTCCAACGTCAGCCGCTCGCGCGATTCTTTATCATAGGTTTGCTTGACCAACTCGCCGAAACCGTGGATGCGTTCGTTTAACGGGTTCAAAACCTGATGGAGCTGCTCTCGGTTCTGCTCGGTAAAACGGCGGCTTTTTTCTTCCAAAATCGTGTTGGCAAGATTTTGAAACTGATCGCTCAAGCTCTTGCGCGCCTCGCCCAGTAAGGACAGCTTCTCTTCAGAAGCAAGGCGTTCCTGTTCGATTTGCGTTGTCAAACGTTCGTTTTCAACCGCCAAACCCTGTGCCTTTTCCTGTAAATCGATATGCGACTGCCTCAACCGCTCCGCCTCTGCCTCTTTTTCCTGCAAATGGGCAATCTGTTTTTCGGCTGCGGCAAAACGGTTGCCTACATCGGAAAGGTCATTTTGCACGTCGCGGACAGTTTGGCGGCTTTCTTCCAAATCGGTTTCGATTCTTTGGCGGATTTGGCGTTCCAGCGCATATTGGTCGGCAAATGCCTTCCGCTCCTGTCCGAGCTGCGTTGCCAAACGTTCGTTTTCAACCGCCAAACCCTGAGCTTTTTCCTGCAAATCGATATACGACTGCTTCAGCCGAACCGATTCCGCCTCTTTTTCCTGCAAATAAGCAATCTGCTTTTCGGCTGCGGAAAAACGGTTGCCCAAAGCATAATTTTCGTCTTGCAAATGCTCGTATTTCCCATCCAAAACGGCCAATTCCGATGCCATTTCTGCGTGTGCCTGTTCAACAAAATCACATCTTGCTGCCTTTTCCGCCAATTGCGCGTTCAATACGGCTAATACACCTTGAAACCGGCTCTTCATCAGTAACCATGTAAACAACACGCTTGACAGCAAAGCCGCCAGCAATAGCAACATAGTCATCAGCTCCATAAATCATCCTAATATTCAAACATTTTTCACACCGGACAAAACTGCCGCTTATTCCGATTCTACCTGTTTGTTCGACATAGCTCCAAAAAATATAGCGGATTGGCTTTAAACCTGTTCGACATCGCCTTACCATGCTGCTTACGGTTTCAGACCTTTTCCTAATTCAATATCAATCTGCCACAAACCCTGATTAAGTTCCCGATGTCTGACATTTTTAGTAAGCACCTTTGTTAATTACTGCCAAGGCTTAGCATCAGGTTTGCTATGTTTTTTTCGCCATTGAATACATGCAGGTCTATTCCACATTGTTTTTTCTTCACAGATTGGTCCACCTTCTAAATACCAGCCTTTTTTCTCTAAACAAAGATTTACCTCCGGATTATCACTTTCACCGGTAACAAAATCCATACCGCAATCCTTCATATCTTTTTCTTTTCTATCAACATATTTAGTTAAAACATTAGGATCTGATTCAGGGAATAATGCATCTGCATTATGTAAGCGCCAACGATCATGTGGTGGAAGTGGTTGAAACCATCCACTACAGCTTGTAAGCAATAAGATTGAGGGTATTAAGAATAAAAATCTTATTTTCATTTTATTTCTCCTTCGCTTTATTTAATTCAAAAATAGTTCTTTCATTACCCATTTTAAGATCTCCTCCAGTTCTATATCCGTCATTAATACATTGTCGTTGTCCTAAGCCATGGCAATTATGTAATGATGCCGTCTGAAATGTTGCAGGTATGTTAAGACGGCATACGGGTGCTGACTTTCCCAAAGGGCCGAAGCATGCAAAAAGGGCAAACCCTAAAGGATTTGCCCTTTTGTTCCAAACACTTAGTGTACGTCTTTCCAATATTCTTTTTTCAGGAAATACGCCAAAGGCAGCATAACCGCAAATAGGAAAATCATCACGATATAGCCTATACGTTTGCGTTGCAGCTGAGCAGGTTCGCCCATGTACACAAGGTAATTGACCAAGTCGCGTACGTAAGTATCGTACTCTTTTTGGATGACTTTGCCGTTAGGCAGACGGCGGCTGTGCAAACCGGTAGATTCCCAATACAGCTTAGGAGTCAGGTTGCCATGCTCGTCTTTAATCATAACGGGTTGACCTTTAGCATCCAACTCAACGGCTTGAACACCTTGTTGCTCCCACAGCGGGTGAGGCATACCGACTTTATCAAATACGGTATTGTTCCAGCCACTCGGACGCGTAGGATCCTTATAGAATCCGCGCATATAGGCGTAAAGGTAATCTGCACCTTTGGAACGCGCAATCAACGTCAAATCGGGCGGAGCAGCACCAAACCATTTTGCCGCATCTTTAGGATCCATTGCAGCATGCATCACATCGCCGACATTATCGGTGGTAAACATCAGGTTTTTCTTGATTTCTTCGTCAGTCAAACCGATGTCTTTCAAACGGTTGAAACGCATACCGCTTGCCGAGTGACATGACAGACAGTAGTTGGTAAAGATTTGTGCGCCGCGCTGCAAGCTTACTTGGTCGCGCAAATCGATATCGACTTTCTCATAGTGTGCATGACCGCCCGAAGCAAATGCCGCACTCATGGGTACTGCCAACAGTAAGGCAGCAAACCAGTTTTTCATAACTTGTTTCATTTCGACTGCCCTCATCAGATGTTGGTTGCAAACAGATATGCACAAACCGCCGTAATGCCTACATAAACAAAAAACATGATTTTCTGTTTGGCGGTACTCATGGTTACACGTTCGGGAACCGGTTTGTTGGTATCCAGTTTGGTATAGAACGGCATACCCAGGAAGAATGCAAAATAAACGAAGGACAGGATGCGCGCAACCAAAGTACGCGTATCAGTTGCCACCATCGCACCCAAAATACCCAAACCGATAAAGGCAATGATGAACAGAACCAATGCGGTTTTAAAGATCGGGCCACGATAGCGGACGGATTTAACCTCGCCTTTATCCAGCCAAGGCAACAGGGCAATCAGTACAACTGCCGCACCCATACCGATTACACCCCATACCTGTGTTCCCAAGAACGAGGGAATCGCACGCAAAATGGCGTAGAACGGAGTGAAGTACCATACCGGCGCAATATGCGGAGGTGTTTTCAGCGCATTCGCAGCATCGAAGTTCGGCGCTTCGAGGAAGTAGCCGCCGCCTTCTGGTGCAAAGAACAACACGGAACAGAAAACAATCAGGAATACAACGACACCCAAGATGTCTTTAACGGTGTAGTAAGGATGGAATGGGATACCGTCGCGCGGGATACCGTTTTCGTCTTTGTTTTTCTTGATTTCAACGCCGTCAGGGTTGTTAGAACCTACTTCGTGCAGGGCGATGATGTGCGCCACAACCAAGCCGAGCAATACCAGAGGTACCGCGATAACGTGCAGGGCAAAGAAGCGGTTCAGGGTAACGTCGGAAACGTTGAAGTCGCCGCGGATCCAAGTGGACAAATCAGGACCGATAACAGGGATGGCGGAGAACAGGTTAATAATTACCTGCGCACCCCAGAAGGACATTTGACCCCAAGGCAACAGGTAGCCCATAAAGGCTTCCGCCATCAATGCCAAGAAAATCAGGGAACCGAAAATCCACACCAACTCACGGGGTTTTTTGTACGAACCGTAAATCAAACCACGGAACATGTGCAGATAAACAACAATGAAGAAGAAAGATGCGCCGGTGGAGTGCATGTAGCGGATAATCCAACCGCCGGACACGTCGCGCATGATGTACTCTACTGCGGTAAAGGCAGCAGGCAGATGGTAGGCGTTAAGGTTGCCGTCCGGTTTGTAGTTCATAGTCAGGAAAATACCGCTGACGATTTGAATCACGAGGACAAGCAAGGCTAAAGAGCCGAAGTAATACCAGAAGTTGAAGTTCTTTGGTGCGTAGTATTGAGCCAAATGCTCATTCCACATCTTAGACAGGGGGAAACGAGCGTCCATCCAGCCTAACAATGCTTTTGCTTTGCTATTGGTTTGGTTTGCCATAATTATCGTTCCTTATTCTCAGTCTTCGCCCACCAAGATGGTAGTATCGCTCAGATATTTGTAAGGCGGTACGACCAAGTTGGTCGGCGCAGGAACACCTTTATACACCCTGCCTGCAATGTCGAATTTCGAACCGTGGCAGGGGCAGAAAAAGCCGCCCTTCCAGCCCGCACCCAAATCAGCAGGTGCAATGTCGGGACGGTAGGTCGGAGAACAGCCCAAGTGAGTGCAGATACCGATGGCAACGAGAATGTTCGGTTTAATCGAACGTGTCTCGTTTTTAGCGTATTCCGGCTGTTGTTCCACATCGGAATTGGGATCGGCCACTTCGCCGTTCAGGCTTTTCAGGTCTTTAAGCTGTTGATCCGTACGGTTGACCACCCAAATCGGTTTGCCTTGCCACTCAGCAGTCAACATCTGACCCGCTTCGATTTTGCTGACATCCACTTCGACGGCAGCACCGGCGGCCTTAGCTTTTTCCGAAGGAAAAAAACTGGCCACAAACGGCGTTGCCACACCCAATGCTGCCACTCCGCCTGCGCCGCAGGTCGCAAGTGTCAGGAAACGGCGGCGGCCGTTATTGATTTCTTGATTATCCATTATTCAGTCGTCCTAATATTTTGGGAATACCGAGCCATTAAACATTGCAATTTTACCCAGTTTGCAGTGATACTCAAAGCATTATTTAAAATAAGGTAAAGTTTTATGATATTTCTCAATAATCAAGCTGGATTACCCTCATCAAAATGACACACTTCCAATCCGAACACTCCTGCCGCCGCCTCCACCAATGCCTGTACGCCGTAACGTTCCGTCGCATGATGCCCTGCAGAAACAAAAGCCGTACCCGTTTCATTGGCAAGGTGGTATTGGGCTTCAGAGATTTCCCCCGTCAAATACAAATCGACACCTTCGTCTATTGCCGTCTGAAAAAAACCCTGCGCCCCCCCGCTGCACCATGCAACCTTTCTGATTTCACGGCTCAAATCGCCGATAACGACCGGCTTCCTCTGCAAAACTGCTTCAATATGGACAGCCAATGCACCAAGTGTCTTGACTTGTTTCAGGCTTCCTGAGTTAAGCAGGTTTTGTTCGCCAAAACGCCTTTCGACTGTAAAACCGAGTTTTTCAGCGAGTTGGGCGTTATTTCCTAATTCAGGATGCGCATCCAGTGGTAAATGGTAAGCCGCCATATTGATATCATTACCCAGTAACGCGGCAATCCGTTCTTTTTTCCAACCGGTAATGGTCGGCAACTCGTTTTTCCAAAACATGCCGTGATGAACCAGAAGCAAATCTGCCTTCTGTTCCGCGGCAAAATCAATTGCCGCTTTGCTTGCAGTTACCGATGTGGCAATTTTACCGATATACTCTTTCCCTTCAATCTGCAAACCGTTGGGGGCATAATCTTTAAACAATGCTGTCTGCAATGTTTCATTACACCAAGTCAGAAAATCCCTGCGCAATACCATCTTTTTTCCTAATCGCTTTAAACAAGCGGGCATTCTAATCGCAAAATGTCCGGAGTTCACATTTTTCCGATTTGCACCCGCATATGAATTATTTTAATATGCGCCTGTTCAATATGCCGTCTGAAACCTCATGGATTCCATCATCGAACTGCGCCACCTCAAGACCCTACTGGCACTTGAAGAAACCGGAAGCGTCTCCCTTGCCGCCAAACGGGTTTTCCTTACCCAATCTGCACTTTCCCACCAAATCCGTATGCTTGAAAACCACTACGGCGCACCGTTGTTCGAACGAAAATCCACACCTTTGCGCTTTACCCCGGTTGGAGAAAGACTGTTACGCCTCGCTCACGACCTGTTGCCTCAAGTTACCGATGCAGAACGTGATTTGGCACGCATTATAGAAGGAGAGGCAGGAGAATTGCGGATTGCCGTCGAATGCCATACCTGTTTCGACTGGCTCATGCCCGCAATGGGTGAATTCCGCCCGATATGGCCCCAAATCGAATTGGATATCGTATCGGGATTCCAAGCGGACCCTATCGGACTGCTGCTGCAACACCGCGCCGATCTTGCCATTGTTTCCGAAGCGGAAAAACAAAACGGTATTTCTTTCCAACCGCTGTTTGCCTACGAAATGGTCGGTATTTGCGCACCGGACCATCCGCTTGCCGCCAAAAACGTTTGGACGGCGGAAGACTTTATCGGGGAAACCCTGATTACCTATCCCGTTCCCGATGAAATGCTGGATTTGCCCAAAAAAATCTTGATTCCGAAAAACATCAACCCACCGCGCCGGCACAGCGAACTGACCATTGCCATTATCCAACTGGTTGCCAGCCGAAGGGGAATCGCCGCCCTTCCCTACTGGACCGTTATGCCCTATCTTGAAAAAGGCTATGTCGTTCACCGGCAGATTACCGACGACGGACTGCAAAGCAAACTGTATGCCGCTATCCGCACTGAAGACACAGATAAAAGTTATCTGAACAACTTTTGCCAAATCATACGTGAACGCGGCTTCACGGACTTGCCCGGATTAAGTGAGTTGGAACCGGTCTGATTTCCCTTGTTCAAACCATACCCGGGCAGTTTTTCTATTTTTTCATGTACTGTTTTTGATTTTTGCTCAATCCGTAATCTTTAGATTACCAATGGGAAACCGCTTGTTACAAATAAAAAACCCTGCGATAAGCAGGGTTTTTTGAATTTCCAACATTAACGTTTGGAGAATTGTTTTGCACGGCGTGCTTTGCGCAGACCCGGTTTTTTACGTTCAACTTCGCGGGCATCGCGAGTAACGAAACCGGCTTGAGACAAGGCAGGTTTCAACGCGGCATCGAAGTCGATCAGGGCACGGGTAATGCCGTGACGGATAGCGCCGGATTGACCGGTTTCACCACCGCCGACAACATTGACTTTGATGTCGAACGATTCTGTGTTTTCAGTCAGAACCAAGGGTTGGCGAACAACCATTCGGCTAGTTTCGCGTGCGAAGAATTCGTCAACGGGGCGGCCGTTTACGATGATTTGACCTGTACCTTTAGTCAGGAATACACGAGCCACTGAACTTTTGCGGCGGCCTGTGCCGTAGTAGTATTTACCGTTCATGTCGCGTCCTTATTTCAATTCCAAAACTTTGGGTTGTTGTGCGGCATGGGCATGTTCTGCACCAGCGTACACTTTCAGTTTTTTAATCATAGCGTAACCCAGTGGACCTTTAGGCAACATGCCTTTTACGGCTTGTTCCAAAGCGCGGCCCGGGAATTGCTCTTGCATTTCGCGGAAAGTGCGTTCGTAGATACCGCCCGGGAAACCGGAGTGACGGAAGTATTTTTTATCTTCGAATTTGGCACCGGTTACACGCAGTTTGTCCGCGTTGATGACGATAATGTAATCGCCGGTGTCAACGTGGGGGGTGTATTCAGGTTTGTGTTTGCCACGCAAACGGCTGGCGACTTCGGCTGCAACGCGACCCAAGACTTTGTCTTGAGCATCGATGACGAACCATTCGCGCTTCACCTCGTGGGGTTTCGCTGAAAAGGTTTTCATAGTGGAAATCCAGATAGATATAGAAAGTTGTAAATTTTAAAGATGACGGCGCATTTTGTCAATCGCATTACTGCGTTACGACGAGGTTTTCTCATTACACCATCGGTTGCAGACAGTTTGCATTTCTCAATGCGTTTTATTCCAAAGGAAAGGCCACATCTTGCGATGCGGCCTTATATGGGAATCCCCGCGAGAGCCGTTTCGGCCGAATCCGCTTGAACCTTGTTGACAAGGCGGCTGCCTCGGGTAGTTTCGGGTGCATCCGTAAGGGGACGCTCGCGCCCACTACTTCTCCCGGCAACCTTAAGCGAACTTATTGGTTCAAAGGAATATATGCCTTCGCGGACACCGCAGGGAAAAACTGTTACTCCTGCCCCAAGCGGGTTAGTGCTTTTTGGCAGGCATTGCTCATATCGGTTATTTTACGCTCAAAATCACCGATTGCCAAATCGCCGTTAAGGGAAAGTTTCAATAGGTCATGAACGACATTGAGTGCAGCCATGATGACGATTTTCTCGCTGTCGGCAACTCGTCCGCCTTCTCGGATTGCCTCGGCTTTTCTGTTGAGCATTTCGACTGCCTGTAAAAGTGTGTCTTTTTCTTCTGCCGGCGTGTTGACGGTCAATTGGGCGTGCATGACTTCGATGTGGACTTGTTCGGTATTCATCCTCTACTCCTTATCACTGCGTTTCCTGATTTTGGGGAAGCTGTGCAATCAGTGCTTCGATTCTTGCCCTGCTCTGTTCGAGTAGGGTGCGATATCGTGAATTTTCTTCCATCAGGCTGTCAATCTTGTTTTGCAGGTCTTCCTTGAGTTTGCTGACTTGAATGAGCAGGGCTTCGCTGAGTTCGTCAACGGCGGTTTTGTGTTCGTATTCCTGTCTCTCGTGCGCCCGTTTGAGCTCGGCAACGGTTTCTTTGAGGCGGCGGTTTTCGCTGATGAGGGTTTCGAATTTCTGTACCAACGTATAAACGCTGCTTTCGAGTTTTTCGATATTTTGTTTCATGACCTTACCTGTCTGTATGCCGTCCGGGGTTTCAGACGGCATCTGTTTGTTGTTTATTCGAAACGTGCGCTGCGTTCCATCAGTCTTTCGACAACCTGTTGCGGGGTCATTTCCTTACGGATGAGTTGCAGCAGGGTTTGGGTAATCGGCATGTCGATTTGGTACTTACAGGCAGTATTGAAGACTTCTTCTATGGTGCTAACCCCTTCTGAAACGTGCCCGATTTCGACAAGCACCTGATGCAGTTCCTTGCCTTCTGCCAAACCCAAACCGACGCGGCGGTTGCGTGAGAGTGCGCCGGTACAGGTCAAGATGAGGTCGCCGATACCGGCCAGCCCCATCATGGTTTTGGGCTGTGCGCCCATTGCGGAGGCAAGTCGGGTAATTTCGGCCAGTCCGCGTGTAACCAGTGCGGCACGGGCGTTAAGCCCGTACTCTAGACCGTCGGACAATCCGGTGGCAATCGCCATAACATTTTTTACCGCGCCGCCAACCGCCACGCCGATAACGTCGGTACTGCCGTAAAGCCGCATGACCGAAGTGTTGAGTTGGGGGACAAGTTCCTCGACCCATTCTTGGTTTTCGGAAGCGAGGACGACGGCACAGGGCAGTTGTTTGGCCAGTTCCTGTGCAAAACTCGGACCGGAGAGTACGCCGATTTTCTTATTATCGGGCAATACTTCTTTCAATACTTGGAAGGTCAGCAGTCCGGTATCCTGCTCGAATCCTTTGCAGGCAGCTAGAATCGGAAGATGTCCTGCATTGTATTGCTTCAACAGTTCCGCACTGCTTCTCAAACCTGCGACAGAAGTAACAATCAACACCAGCCCGCTGTCTTGCAACGCCTCTGCCAAATCAATACACACTTCCAGCGTTTCAGGAAAGGGGAAACCGGGCAGCCCGTGCTTGTTTTCACGTTCTTCCTTCATTTGGCGGACTTGATCTGCGTTGCGCGTCCATAGGGATACGCGGTTGCCGTGTTGGGAAAAATGCAGGGCGAGCGCCGTACCCCACGAACCTGCGCCGATAACGGTAATTTTCATTGGTCGTCTTTCAACATATCACTGCCGTTCACTTTAAAACAATCGCTGTTTCTCTGCAAGTGCAGACAGGGAAATGCCGTCTGAAAGGCGTTCAGACGGCATTTTATCCCGAAACGGCACAATCAGCCGGTATTGCGCAAACCTTGCGCTACGCCGTTGATGGTCAGGTGAACCATCAGCAGCGCGTGCGGATTGTCGGGCTCTTTGCGCAGGCGTTTGAGCATGGCAACCTGCAGGCCGTTGAGGGCGTTCAAATATGGAATCCTCAAGGCAAGTGAACGGGCGAGGCTGCGGTTGTCGCGCAGGAGCTCTTCGGTTTGCAGCAAATCGAGCAGGGCTTTGCGGCTGCGTTGGTATTCTTCCTTAATCATGCCGAAGATGACGGCGGCTTTTTCCGGCGATTCGCTCAAGCCGGCGTAGTTTTCCGCCAAAGTAATGTCGGTTTTCGCCATCACTTGCTCCATATTGGAAAGCATGGCTTGGAAGAACGGGTTGCTTTGGGCGTGTTCGCGCAGGGCGGCGAGGGTTTCGGGTTTGCCTTCGCACAAGGTTTCTACTGCGCTGCCAAAACCGTACCAAGCCGGCAGCATAAGGCGGTTTTGCATCCATGAGAATACCCACGGAATTGCGCGCAAGTCCTGAATCCGCGCCAAGGTTTTACGGCTGGCGGGACGGCTGCCGAGGTTGAGGGTGGCGATTTCCTGAATCGGGCTGGTTTGCAGGAAGTAGTCGATGAAGTCGGGATGGGTAATCAGTTCGCGGTAGTATTTGAACGATACGTCCGACAATGCCTGCATGAGCGCGGGTTCGGGGTCTTTTTGATCGGGCAGCAGGCTGGCTTCGAGTGTTGCGGCAACAAGGGTTTCGAGGTTACGCACGGCGTTACCGGGGTCGGCGTATTTGGCGGTGATGACTTCGCCTTGCTCGGTGATGCGGATTTGTCCGGCCACGCTGCCTGCCGGTTGGGCAAGAATAGCTTGGTAAGACGGGCCGCCGCCGCGTCCGACGCTGCCGCCGCGTCCGTGGAACAGGCGCATGCGGACATCGTATTTTTTGAAGAGTTCGACCAAGCCCAATTCCGCCTGATAGAGGCACCATGAGCTGGTAACATAGCCGCCGTCCTTGTTGGAGTCGGAGTAGCCGAGCATGATTTCTTGGATATTGCCGCGGCTTTCGAGCAAGGCATCATACCAGTCGAGGCGGAACATGGTTTCCATCACCGGGCAGGCGTTTTCAAGCGCTTCGATGGTTTCAAACAGAGGCACGATATTGATGCGGCTTTGCGGTTTGCCGTTTTCCACCACCAGCAGGCCGCTTTCTTTCAGCAGCAATGCCAAGGCAAGTAGGTCGCTGGGTTGTTCGCAGTTGGAAATAATGCTTTGTGTAACGGCATCTTCGCCAAATTCGTCTTTGATTTTTCGCGCTTCGTTGAAAATCGCCAGCTCGTGGCAGGTATGGTCGCTGTATGTGATGAACGGGCTGTACAGCGGACGTTGATGACTCAACTCGCGCAACAGGACGGCTTGTTTTTGCTCTTCGTTCAGGCTGTTGTAGTCTTCCAAGCCTGCGTGTTGGAAAAGCTCGGCAACCACATCGGCGTGTTTGCCTGCGTGTTGGCGCAGGTCGAGCGGCATCATGTGGAAGCCGAACACGGACACGGAACGGATGAGGTCTGCCAAACGGCCTTCGGCAAGCAGGCGGCTGCCGTTGTCGATAAGGGAACGTTGCAATTTTTTCAAATCATCGAGAAATTCTTGGGCCGAAGCATAAGGCTCGAGAAAGCCGAATTTACAGCCCATGCCCAAACCAAGCGCGCGTGCTTTGCCCAAGGCGCGCGCCATGATGTAGGCGATGGCGCGGCGGTAGGGTTCTTCGGTACGGGCGATTTCTTCATCGGGAGATTCGTCGGATAACGCCATCACATCGCTGTTGACTTTGACGCGGCGGATGGAGAGCGGCAACTCGCGGTAAAGTTTGTCGAGTTCGCTGCGGTAAAAACGGAACACGGCATCGGCATGGCGGCGGAAGGCAAAGCGCAGGGTTTCGGCAGAAACGAACGGATTGCCGTCGCGGTCGCCGCCGATCCAGCCGCCGATTTTCAGGATGTCGGGAACGTCCACATCGGGATATGCCGTCTGAAAGTCGCGTTCCATATTGCGGTAGAGTTTGGGCAGGGCTTCGAAAAAGCTCATCGGGAAGATGGACACGCCGTTGTTGATTTCGTCGTTGACGCTGAGTTTGTGGTGGCGCGTTTCGCTGGTCTGCCATAAGCCCAGCAGGATAGTGTCGATTTCACGGCGCAGCGCGGTCAGCGCATCGGCGTTGGCGCAGCGTTCCCGACGGGGCAACAGGGCGCGGATACGGCGGTTGAAGCTCAAAACGGTTTGACGTTGCACTTCGGTCGGATGCGCGGTCAAGACGGCGGTAACGGCCGTATTGTCCAGCTGCTGTTGCACCGTTTTGCCGTTGATTTTTCCGGCTCTGAGCTTGCGTACCGTTTCCGCCAGGCTGCCTTCCGCACCGCTACTGCCCGCATCTTCATAAACCTGACGGCGGCGTTCGTGATGCACGTCTTCGGCAATGTTCAAAATTTGTGCGAACAGTCCGCAGGCAAGCGTCAGGTCGTGGGTTTGCTGTTCGTCCAGTTGCGGCAAAACCTTCTCAATCAGTGCCGCGCTATCGTCCGAAGTGGACAGCAGCTTGACCGTTTCCACCACCAACGGCGAGGCTTCCTCGTGAAGAAGGTTGAACAACGACTGTTTTAAAAATTCCGCGTCTGCCGCTAATGCCGCATCCTTCGGATTATTCAGGATATGCAGTTGCATGATTTTTCTCTCTCGTTTGCCGTAAATATTGTAAATGTACCTCAAATGCCGCATCCGTGCCAAAACGTTTCACCCTCGTACGGGGGCAGCACGCCCTAAACCATTCATACTTTAATTATCTTTCTCCCGAAATGCCGTCTGAAGTTGAAAACGCGATACCGACGGCGGTAAAATCGGCCGACCGATTCCAGACCCGACTTTTCCATGAATACCACCCGACACGACCCCGACGACGAATTCCTGCTGCGGTACAGCCGGCACATCCTTCTGGACGAAATCGGCATCGAAGGGCAGCAAAAGCTCTCCGACGCGCATATTTTTGTCGTCGGATGCGGCGGTTTGGGTGCCGCCGCACTGCCCTACCTTGCCGCTTCGGGTGTCGGTACGCTGACCATAGCCGATTTCGACACGGTCGAACTGCACAACCTGCAACGTCAGGTTGCATTTGACGAGGGCGACGTCGGCAAACTCAAAACCGAAGCCTTGGCAGACCGTCTGCGCCATATCAACCATACCGTCGATGTCCGCACCGTCAACGAAAAACTCGACGGCGGTCGCCTAACCGATTTGGCTCAAACCGCCGACATCGTTTTAGACTGCTGCGACAACTATGCCACACGGCAGGCGGTCAACCGTGCCTGCGTGCAGGCGAAAACACCCCTGGTTTCAGGAGCGGCGGTACGCTTTGAAGGGCAACTTGCCGTGTACCGTCCCGACTTACCCGACTCGCCGTGTTATGCCTGCCTGTTCGACGGCGGATCGGCTTCAGACGGCATCTGTTCCCTTTTCGGCGTATTCTCGCCGCTGGTCGGCATCATCGGCTGCACGCAGGCGGAGGAGGCACTGAAAATCCTGCTGGATGCAGGCGAACCGTCACAAGGCAGGCTGGCGGTTTACCGTGCCTTGGAAGGAGGGTGGCGGTATTTCGACCTGCCGCGCAACCCCGAATGCCCGGTTTGCGGCTCGGAGCGATAAACCGTGCCGCCGCTCACATCATGCACCGGCATGCGGTTGCCGCCGGTAAAACGTGTGCCGTAAACAAACCCTATTTCCTCAAAAAACGAGTTGCACCTTTTCCGAGCATATTTCCCAAACGTTTGCCCATTCCCTTCCCCGAACGCAAAAATGCCGTCTGAAAAAGATTTCAGACGGCATTAAGATATGTATCAATAATGCGGGGGAATCTCATCGCGCAGGGAATACGGCTCTTGCGCGTCGGAATTTTTGTCTTGCAGCTTGCCGTACAACAGCCTCAACTGAGCCTGCTGCAAATCCAACGTCTGCCGTAATTCCGCCACCATCGCGTTCAGGCCGGTAATCACGTCCTCCTGAAGCGCAGATTGGATTTCCAGTTCGACAATACGGCACTCCAGCCCTTCAAGCCCATCCATTTACAGCACCATCGCGGCAATCCAACCGGCAATCAGCAGCGGGATGTTGTAGTGGAGAAAGGTTGGAATGACGGAATCCCGGATATGGTCGTGTTGTCCGTCAACGTTCAAACCCATGGTCGGGCCCAGCGTCGAATCGGATGCGGGCGAACCGGCATCGCCCAACGCACCCGCCGTACCAACAATAGAGACTGTGGCAAGCGGCGAAAAGCCCAGACTGATGCACAACGGTACATAAATCGCGGCAATAATGGGCAAAGTGGAAAAGGACGAACCGATACCCATGGTTACCAAAAGCCCCACCAGCAGCATAGCCAATGCCGCCATGCCTTTGTTACCGCCGAACATCGCCATGCTGCTTTCGACCAGCGGCTGGATGTGTCCGGTCGCACTCATCACGGCGGCAAAACCCTGTGCCGCAATCATGATAAAACCGACCATGGCCATCATCTTGATGCCTTCACCGAAGACATCGCTGGCCTTGTTGCGGTTGATTACGCCCAACATCATAAATACGGCGAAACCGAGCATCGCCCCCAACACCAGCGAATCTTCGTACATCAGCTGGATGGCAAAACATACGGCAATGGCGATGGCCGCAACCAGGCTGCGGTACGAAGACGCCTGAGGTTGGTTTGCCGCATCGGCATTGCCCGCCGCATCGGTATCATTGCTTTGATACAGGCGAGGCTTGCGGTAATGTACAAACGACAGCAGGAGTCCGGTTACCATACCCAATGCGGGGATAGCCATTGCCGCCATAACGTTGATGTTTTTAACGTCGAGTTCCGGCGCGGCGGAATGTATGTTGCCCAACAGAATTTCATTTAAGAAAATCGCACCGAAGCCGTAAGGCAGAAACATATAGGTCGTAACCAGACCGAAAGTGATGACGCACGCAACCAGTCGGCGGTCGACCTTCAGGCGGTTGAACACCAAAAGCAGCGGGGGGACAATCATCGGAATAAAGGCAATATGGATAGGCACGACGTTCTGGCTCATGATGCCCATCACCAAGATGATGGAAAGCAGCATCCATTTGACCGCGCCTTCTCCCGAACGCACGCTGTCGGGCATACTGCTCCGGTTCAATTTGCGGATAATCGCACCCGCAAGCTGTTGAGGCAGTCCCGAATGGGTGATTGCCATGGCAAACGCGCCGAGCATGGCATAAGAGAGCGCAATTTTCGCGCCGCCTTCCAAGCCTTTGTTAAATACGGGGATAATTCCAGCCTGACTGACCTGTCCGGCCGCATCGGTTATATTTTGCAGCGGCATACCTGCCACCACGCCGCCGACAAATGCACCGACCGTCAAACTCAATACCACATGCACGCGCGACAGCGACAGCACCAACATGACGATTACGGCGATTACGACTGCATTCATCTTCGTTTCTCCTTATTTTTTCTCCAAAAATTAAAATAAAATTTACATATCGAAACCCATCATAACCCAATAACGGAAAAACCGCCAATTGTGTAAACACTTATTTCAAATGCTTCATATATTTCCCAAACGTAACCCTGTCCAGCCCGGCCAGGTCGGTCAAGGTTTCCACTTCCGTAAACCCATGGGCCGCCAACACGCCGCGCACCGCACCGCCCTGATTGAATCCGTGTTCCAACAGCAGAAACCCGCCGTCTGCCAGATACTTTGGCGCACCCTCCGCCAATGCCCTGATGCAGCTCATGCCGTCTGAAAAATCGGTCAGCGCGTTTTTCGGCTCAAACCGCAAATCCCCTTGAGAAAGATGAATGTCGCCGTTTTCGATATAAGGCGGGTTGGAAACGATGACATCCCATTGCCTTTCAGACGGCATATCGGTGTCGAACCAGGAACCGTGTGCAAACTCGACCGCCGCACCCAAATCTGCCGCGTTCTTCCTGGCGGTTTCGAGTGCGCTCAGACTGATGTCGGATGCACGGACGAAGGCATCCGGGCGTTCGAGTGCGACGGTAAGGGCAACCGCGCCGCTGCCCGTCCCCAAATCCCATATACTGCCGCATTCCGGCAAACGTCCGATGGCCGCCTCGACCAAATGCTCGGTTTCGGGACGCGGAATCAACACGCTCGGATTGACTGTAAAGCGTCTGCCATAAAATTCACGCACACCCAAAATATAGGCGACCGGCTCGCCGTTCAGACGGCGTTGCACCAGCATGTCCGCATGCTGACGGACGCTGTCGGGCATTTCGTCCCCGCCACGGGTAACCAGCTCGATGCGGCTGTATCCGCCGGCGTGCTGCAACAGCATCCGCGCTTCGTTCTTGGGCAAAGGGCTTAAGCGAAGCCATTGATCGGGAGTCATATTTTCCTTTCATGGAAAATGCCGTCTGAAAGGTTTCAGACGGCATTTCGTGTTGGTCTGTTTCAGATTTCGCTACCGCCGACGGTCAGTCCGGCATCAATCCGCAAGGTCGGTTGCCCCACGCCGACAGGGACGCTCTGCCCTTCTTTGCCGCACACGCCGACACCGCTATCCAACGCAGTATCGTTGCCTATCATGGAAACATGTTTCAACACTTCGGGGCCGTTGCCGATAATGGTTGCGCCTTTGACGGGATATTGCAGTTTGCCGCCTTCGACCCACCACGCTTCGGATGCGCTGAACACGAATTTGCCGCTGGTAATGTCCACTTGTCCGCCGCCGAAGTTGACGGCGTAAATGCCTTTGTCGATGGACGCGATGATTTCGTCGGGTTCGTAGCCGCCGTTTTCCATAAAGGTGTTGGTCATGCGCGGCATAGGGACGGAAGCGTAGCTTTCGCGGCGGCCGTTGCCGGTCGATTGCGTACCCGTTAGGCGGGCGTTGGTTTCGTCCTGCATATAGCCGACCAAAATACCGTCTTCAATCAATACAGTGCGGCGGGTTTCGTTGCCTTCGTCGTCGATATTGAGCGAGCCGCGCCTGTCGGCAATATCGCCTTGATCCACAACGGTAACGCCTTTGGCGGCCACGCGCTCGCCGATTCGGCCGGAGAAAACGCTGGTTTCTTTGCGGTTGAAATCGCCTTCCAAACCATGTCCGACCGCTTCGTGCAGCAACACGCCCGGCCAGCCGTTGCCCAAAACGACAGTCATCTCGCCGGCAGGCGCAGGACGGGATTCGAGATTAATCAGGGCTTGTTTGACGGCGGAATCGACAAACTGCCGCACGAGGGTTTCATCGAAATAAGCCAAGTCGTAGCGTCCGCCGCCGCCCGCGCTGCCCTGTTCGCGCCTGTCGCCCTGTTTGGCAATGACGGTAACGTTCAGGCGCACCATCGGACGAATATCCGCAGCGTGTTTACCGTCCAAACGGGCGATGTACACCATATCGTATTCGCAGGTCAAACCGGCCATCACTTGCACGATACGCGGATCGGCGGCTTTGGCCAGCGTTTCGACTTTGTTCAACAACGCGACTTTGGCAGCGGAATCAAGGCTGGCAATAGGATCCATCGCCATGTGGACAGGCTTGCCGTAGGCAGGTGTCGGCACTTTGACGCTGGCCTCGCCACCGGCCGCACCAATCACGCGCACGGCTTTGGCAGAGCGGTTGATCGAATCGATACACAGGCTGTCGGCGTAGGCAAAAGCGGTTTTATCGCCCGAAACGGCACGAACGCCCACGCCCTGATCGATTTGGAAGCTGCCCGATTTGACGATGCCTTCTTCCAAATGCCAACTTTCATAGGCGGTGCGCTGACAATAAATGTCGGCATAATCGACATGGTTGGCGCCGATAATACTCAGGCTTTGGGCGAGCAGATCGGGAGAAAGATGATTGGCTTCGAGCAAATCTCGCTGTACGGCATAATAGGTTTGATGCATGGTGTCGGGACATAGAAAATCAGTGGGCCGATTATACGGCATTTGTTATGGAAATGTATCGTGCCGCCTGAAATGTAAGATTTTTGCCAACGCCCCCTGCTTTTGTGTACACTTAAAGCTTCTTGTCGGAGTGCCGCCGCCGGGCGGCTGAGATTGCGAAAGCAAAATCCGTAGAACCTGTCGGGGTAATGCCTGCGTAGGAAACAAACCTTCCCTGCCCGTTCGGGCCTCCGTTCCCTTTTCCGCACTTCCCCGACCACCTTCCTTCTTTTTAAAGGACGTCATATGTCGGGCAATATTTCACAACAACCTTCGTCTGCCGCCTCCGCTGCCGGCATCGGGCTGATTTGGTTCGGCGCAGCGGTATCGATTGCCGAAATCAGCACGGGCACACTGCTCGCCCCCTTGGGCTGGCAACGCGGTTTGGCGGCACTGCTGCTCGGCCATGCCGTCGGCGGCATATTGTTTTTCGCGGCGGCATATATCGGCGCATTCACGCAAAAAAGCGCGATGGAAAGCATACGCCTGTCGTTCGGCACAGGCGGTTCCGTCTTATTTTCGGCGGCGAACGTGCTGCAACTGGTCGGCTGGACGGCCGTCATGATTTATTCGGGTGCGGCAGCAAGTTCCGCACTGGGCAAAATGCTCTGGCAAAACGGATCGTTTTCCTGGTGGGCTTTTGCCAACGGCGCGCTGATTGTCTTGTGGCTGGTTTTCGGCGCACGCAAAACAGGCTGGCTGAAAACCGGTTCGATAGTGCTGATGCTGTTGGCGGTTCTGTGGCTGAGTGCCGAAGTCTTTTCCACGGCAGGCAGCACTGCCGCACAGGTTTCAGACGGCATGAGCTTCGGAACGGCAGTCGAACTGTCCGCCGTCATGCCGCTTTCCTGGCTGCCGCTGGCCGCCGACTACACACGCCAAGCACGCCGCCCGTTTGCGGCAACCCTGACGGCAACGCTCGCCTATACGCTGACGGGCTGCTGGATGTATGCCTTAGGTTTGGCAGCGGCGTTGTTCACCGGAGAAACCGATGTGGCAAAAATCCTGTTGGGCGCGGGCTTGGGCATAACGGGCATTCTGGCAGTCGTCCTGTCGACCGTTACCACCACTTTTCTCGATGCTTACTCCGCCGGCGTAAGTGCCAACAATATTTCCGCCAAACTTGCGGAAACACCCGTCGCCGTTGCCGTCGCCGTTGTCGGCACACTGCTTGCCGTCCTCCTGCCCGTTACCGAATATGAAAACTTCCTTCTCTTGATCGGCTCGGTATTTGCGCCGATGGCGGCAGTTTTGATTGCCGACTTCTTCGTCTTAAAACGACGTGAGGAAGTAAAAGGCTTTGATGTTGTCGGACTGGCCTTATGGCTGGCCGGCTTCATCCTCTACCGCTCCCTGCTGTCGGCAGGCTGGGAAAGCAGCATCGGCCTGACAGCACCTGTAATGATTGCTACCGCCATTGCCACCGTATCGGTACGCCTACCGTTTAAAAAATCATCCGACATACAAAGGAACCCGTCATGACCCGTATCGCCATCCTCGGCGGCGGCCTCTCAGGAAGGCTGACCGCACTGCAACTTGCAGAACAAGGTTATCAGATTGCACTTTTCGACAAAGGCACCCGCCAAGGCGAACACGCCGCCGCTTATGTTGCCGCCGCCATGCTCGCGCCTGCGGCGGAAGCGGTCGAAGCCACGCCTGAAGTCATCAAACTCGGCAGGCAGAGCATTCCGCTTTGGCGCAACATCAGAGGCCGTCTGAAAACGCCTGCCATGATGCAGGAAAACGGCAGCCTGATTGTGTGGCACGGGCAGGACAAGCCATTATCCAGCGAGTTCGTCCGCCATCTCAAACGCGGCGGCGTGGCGGATGACGAAATCGTCCGTTGGCGCACCGACGATATCGCCGAACGCGAACCGCAACTCGGCGGACGTTTTTCAGACGGCATCTACCTGCCGACCGAAGGCCAGCTCGACGGGCGGCAAATATTGTCTGCACTTGCCGACGCTTTGGACGAACTGAACGTCTCTTGCCATTGGGAACACGAGTGTGCCCCCGAAGACCTGCAAGCCCAATACGACTGGCTGATCGACTGTCGCGGCTACGGCGCAAAAACTGCTTGGAACCAATCCCCCGAACACATCAGCACCTTGCGCGGCATACGCGGCGAAGTGGCGCGGGTTTACACACCCGAAATCACGCTCAACCGCCCCGTGCGTCTGCTCCATCCGCGTTATCCGCTCTACATCGCCCCGAAAGAAAACCACGTCTTCGTCATCGGCGCGACCCAAATCGAAAGCGAAAGCCAAGCCCCTGCCAGCGTGCGTTCCGGGCTGGAACTTTTATCCGCGCTTTATGCCGTCCATCCTGCCTTCGGCGAAGCCGACATCCTCGAAATCGCCACCGGCCTGCGCCCCACGCTCAACCACCACGATCCCGAAATCCGTTACAACCGCGCCCGACGCCTGATTGAAATCAACGGCCTTTTCCGCCACGGTTTCATGATTTCTCCCGCTGTAACCGCCGCCGCCGTCAGATTGGCAGTGGCACTGTTTGACGGAAAAGACGCACCCGAACGTGATGAAGAAAGCGGTTTGGCGTATATTGGAAAATAAGCTTGAGATCGTCTGAAAACGTCGCGTTATCAGTTTTATAAAAGTAACAATATGAATTTAGAAACCAAAATTCCGCCGCCGGCGATATGTTTTATTTGTGCGTTGTTGATGTACATCTCTGCCCAAGTGTCGGCATTGGCCGGAATATTGCCGCACTTTCCTGTATTGCTGTCGGTTGTTTTCATGGTGTTTGGGACTCTGTTGAGCGTATTAGGTGTGCGAGCGTTTCGCCGTGTGCGCACGACCGTCAGCCCGCTCAACCCCGAACAAACCGAACACTTCGTTTCAGACGGCGTGTACCGTTTCAGCCGCAACCCGATGTATGCGGGTCTGGGCTGCTGGCTGGTCGCATGGGCGGGCTATTTGGCGCACCCGCTGCCGTGGTTGTTTTTGGCTGCATTTGTTGCCTATATGACACGCTTTCAAATCATGCCCGAAGAACGCGTTTTGGTGCAGAAATTCGGCGCAGAGTACGAGTCTTACTGTCGGCGCGTCCGCCGTTGGTTATAAAAGCGAAAGCTTCCCATCAAGTATCGCCCCTCTTCTGCTCTACGGCATGAATGTGAATACTCGATGTTTTCAGACGACCCCTATTGCTCCGTAAGAAATGAAAAAGGACACCCATGACCTTCCCGACCCTAAAATCCCCGCTCAAATTCTACGCCGTCGTTCCCACCGCCGATTGGGTGGAGCGCATGGTCAAAGCAGGTGCCGACACGGTGCAACTGCGCTGCAAAACCTTGCATGGCGATGAATTGAAACGCGAAATCGCCCGCTGTGTTGCCGCCTGTCAGGGCAGCCGCACGCAGCTTTTCATCAACGACCACTGGCGCAAGGCGATAGAAGCGGGCGCATACGGCGTGCATCTCGGGCAGGAAGACATGGACACCGCCGACCTCGCCGCCATCGCCGCCGCCGGTTTGCGTTTGGGTTTGAGTACGCACTCCGTCGCCGAACTCGACCGCGCCCTGTCCGTACACCCCAGCTATGTCGCCAGCGGCGCGATTTTCCCGACCACGACCAAACAAATGCCCACTGCCCCGCAAGGCTTGGAAAAACTGCGCGAATATGTGAAACAGGCTCACGGCACACCCGTCGTCGCCATTGGCGGCATCGATTTGAACAACGCCCGAGCCGTCCTTGCCACCGGCGTTTCCTCACTAGCCGTCGTCCGCGCCGTTACCGAAGCGGAAAATCCCGAGGCCGTGGTTAAAGCGTTTCAGGCTTTGTGGAATGAATAAGGTCTTATTACAGACGAACTTTACACTCAAAAAATAAAGAGGATGTCCATGAAAAAATTGCTCAACGGATTATTGATCGGCGTTTTATCTTTCAGTTTCATATCGACAGCTTCAGCCGCAAATAACAAGGAAGAACCGCAGAAAAAAGAACTGTATCTGCTTTGCGGTGTGCTGACCGGCGCGCTTGAACATATGAATAAAGATGAAAGAGCTTCCGACCGATTTATAGAACAAAAAATGAAAAACCTTCCGGCAGACAGGGTTAAGGCGGTAGAAAAAAAATTCAAGGAAATGTATAGCCCTGACGGTATGGCAAAAGCACTTTTTGTTATTCACTGGTATTTGAATAATGAAATCAGTGACGCTCTACAAAAGATGCCGCCATTGAGCAATCGTGAGGCGGAAGATATTCGCCGCAACTGGATAGCCACATTGAAACAGGGTGATGAATCATTCAGCAAAGAAAATGATGACTATGTTGCATACATCAATACAATCGAATTTATTCGACAAGAAGGTCTGATGTTGCAACAAAAAGGCGTAGATTTGAAACAATGTGGTAATTTTTTTGATTTGTATTATTAGGACAAAAAAATAATTTGCCCCTGCAAGTGTTGTAGGTTGAATTGAAACCCAACCTTTGCCAAAGGTCGTCTGAAAACCTCTATAAACACCGAAATATCGAGAAACCATGAACATCATCTTAAACGGCGAACCCGCCGAACTTCACGGCACAACCGTTGCCGACCTCATCGCCCAAACCGCGCCGCAAAAGCCTTTTGCCATCGCCGTGAATACCGGATTTGTCGCCAAAGGCGCGTATGCGGAAACGGTTTTGAACGAAAACGACAAAGTCGATATCGTGCGACCGGTGGTCGGCGGCTGAATACCATCTGAAACCCCAAAGGCACGCCGCCGGCTTTCAGACGGCATCGTATCCCAAACATATCAAGGAATTTTTATGCTCACCCTATACGGAGAAACTTTCCCTTCACGGCTGTTGCTCGGCACGGCTGCCTACCCGACCCCTGAAATCCTCAAACAATCCGTCCGTATCGCCCAACCCGCGATGATTACCGTCTCGTTGCGCCGCGCGGGAAGTGGCGGCGAGGCGCATGGTCAGGGATTTTGGTCGCTATTGGAAGAAAGCGGCGTGCCCGTACTGCCGAACACAGCAGGCTGCCAAAGCGTGCAGGAAGCGGTAACAACGGCACAGATGGCGAGGGAAGTGTTTGAAACCGATTGGATCAAACTCGAACTCATCGGAGATGACGACACATTGCAACCTGATGTGTTCCAGCTTGTCGAAGCGGCGGAAATCCTGATTAAAGACGGCTTCAAAGTGCTGCCTTATTGCACCGAAGACCTGATTGCCTGCCGCCGCCTGCTTGATGCGGGCTGTCAGGCGTTGATGCCGTGGGCGGCTCCCATCGGCACGGGTTTGGGAGCGGTTCACGCCTACGCACTGAACGTCCTGCGCGAACGCCTGCCCGACACGCCGCTGATTATCGACGCGGGCTTGGGTTTGCCCTCGCAGGCGGCGCAAGTGATGGAATGGGGGTTTGACGGCGTATTGTTAAACACCGCCGTTTCCCGCAGCGGCGACCCCGTCAACATGGCGCGCGCCTTCGCACTCGCCGTCGAATCCGGGCGGCTGGCATTTGAAGCCGAACCAGTCGAGGCTCGCACCAAAGCGCAAGCCAGTACGCCGACCGTGGGGCAGCCGTTTTGGCATTCGGCGGAATATTGAAAAGGGCAGAGAAAATGCCGTCTGAAATGTATTCAGACGGCATTTGTGTTTTCAGGATATCGATAAACCAAACCCGTTTGCGGCTCACTTGCGGTAAAGGCATACGATAAGTAAACCTTGATATCCCGGCGTAAACCTTTATTAGAAAACGGGTACATAAAATATACTGGACATCGTGCGCGCACCCTTTACAAAATATTTAATTTCTTTATTTTCATCATATTACAGAAAATATGTATTTATTTCTGATTTTTTATTGATAATTATTATTATTAGCGTATAATTAAAACCACTCGGAAGTCGTCAATTCCGAACCATTAAACACCGTATTCCCCATAATTCACTTTCACACTTGGAGTCTGCATATACGAGACATACATTCCCTTTTTATATATCAGATACTCAAAACCGAAATGCCAAACCCACCGTAAAGGTGGGTTTGGCATTTCTCCGTCTGCGGTTATTTGCAAGACTTAAAGTTCAGGCTCCCGTATGGGGACGTAATCTTGCGGATTTCGCGCGCGTCTTCATCATTAACGCCGGAAAACAAAACCGTCATGCGCGATACACTTAAGGATTCGTCCTGACCGTCGGATTCGGCAAAATGTTCGACAATGCGCGCACCTCCAAACCCCGCGCCGGCAAGCCGGTTTTGCAGCGTTTGGGCATTTTGGCGGCTGTTGCTCACACCCAGGCTCAATTCACCGTTAAGCGGTACGGCGTTAAAGCCTTGGGCAGACAATTCGGCCACCTGTCCTTCGGCATTGCCGGAAAGAGGCAGGACGACACGGTAGGTCTTGCCTCCGGGTTTTCTTTTGGCAGTGCGTTTTTCGACACTCCGGCTAGCAACGTGCGACCATTTGCCCAGAAGACCTTTAATCCGATGGTAGTCGTCTTCATCCATCGTGAGGCTTGCCTGAGCCGAACATGAAGCACGTCCATCCGGTGCGGCATTCATTTCACCGTTTTCCCCCTCTTCGCCTGCCTTTTCGGCGGCGAGTTTTTCTCGGCGTGCTTTTTCTTCACGCTGTTTTTTCTCCCTCAGTTTTTTCTGTTCCGCTTCTTTTTTCAAGCGCAACTGCTCTGCCTGTTCTTCGGTCAAAATATCGCTTGCACCAAGCAGTACGCCTGTATCCGATTCAGATGCCGTCTGAACGTCTGGCTCGTATTCCGGGGCTTCTAAAGCAACGGGACCGGTTGCCGGCATACTTTCGACAGCCTGTGTTTCCGATACGCTTGCCTGCTTCGGGGTCAGTTTGTAGCCTACCGTACCGCCGAATACGGCAATATTAATCGCAACCAAAAGGATAAATAGCCATTTCATCTCTGTATTCCCTAAATATGTTCATATTCCCTGCCTTCGGCGGCAATCATGTTCAACAAACCGTAAATAACGAGGTTGTCGACAACGCGCACGGTATTGGCTTCTAAAAACGCAGACGGCATGGCTTCTGCGACTTTTGCCGCACCGCCGCCGGTAATGATGACATCGACAGGCTTGCCTGCCCCGATTTTTTCTTTCAAACGGCCGTGCATCATCATAACCGAACCGCAAACCGCATCCATCATACCGCTGGCGACGGCATTACCCGTCGTGGTCGGAAACGGATAAACTTTACCGACAGGACGGTTTAGATTGGCCGTTTTGACGGCAAGCGATTCTTTCATTAGATGGAAACCGGGCATGATGGTTCCGCCGAGATAATGCCCGTCATCGGTGAGCGCATCAACCGTTACCGCTGTGCCGCAGCTGACGACGACGCAGGCATTTCGGCTGAAACGGCGGCTGCCCAATGCGTTAAACCAACGGTCGGAACCATGTTCTTCGGGATGACGGTAGTGATTGCGTATGCCCAAAGCCTGAGCGGAAGACGGCAGCCATTCGATTGTACTTGCAAGCTGTTCCTGAACCTGTGCCTTTTTTGATTCCCCGCACACGGCGCAACCGACAATACGGACACGGCCATCCGCCCTTTCCGCCCACTCCACGCCCAAACGGGACAAATCACGGTACGGTGCACGGCTGACTGCTGTAAATATGCCGTTTTCCACCCATGCCCACTTGAGCTGGCTGTTACCGCCGTCCAACAGCAAAAAACGTTCCGGTTCCCGCTTTCTCGGAACAGAGACCGGCCTATCGTCGGGACGCAGGCTGATTTCTCCGCTGACTACGGTTTGCCTGCCGTCTCCGGTATCCAGATGCAATATACCTTTCTCGTCCACACCGCTGACCGTACCTTCGCAAACGGTTTCGCCGTCGCGCAAAAGCAATACTGCCTTGCCGTGATCGCGGTTGGCCGTTTCATATTCCTTTAAAAATGGTGCAAACCCTTCTTCCGCATATTGTTCCAACACCGCATCCAACTCGGCCAACAACGTTTCCAACAACACGGTGGCATCCGCATTACCACGCTGCAATGCCGTCTGAAACAGCGATTGCACGGAAGCGGCATTTTCGACTTCCTTGGGCAGGACAAAATTGATGCCGATACCGATGACGGCAACCGTCTTGCCACCGACCCTGACCGTTTCGATAAGGATGCCGCCCAATTTATCGCGCCCGACAACCAAATCATTGGGCCACTTAATCTGTACATCCAAACCTAAACGCAACAAAGCTCGGCGGCACGCCACTGCCGTTGCCAGCGACAGCGAACCCAACTCATACTGCGGCCGGTCAAACACCCAGCCGAAACTGAACATCAGGCACTCGCCCAAACGGTGCGACCATTTCCTCCCCTGCCGCCCCCTGCCCTTACTTTGCAGATGAGCCACGCATAAGGCCTTATGTACTTTGTCCGGAGAAATCCGCGCCAGCTCCAGTATCTCATCGTTGCTGGAAACGCACTCGTGTTTCAATGCTGCCTGAAAACCCGACTTTTCCCCTAAAATACGCAAATTTTCAGCATTAAAAACCGCCAGCGGGCGCACCAGCCGCCAATAACCGTCATGCTGGCGCAGCAGTCCTCGTATATGCGCCGGCATCTGCTGCCAAAAACCGTTCAACTGATGCGGCCTCATATCCGCCATACGCGCCAGTTGCGAGACGTGTTGCGGCAAACCACCAGCAAGTTCTGCCAAAATCCGCCATTGCCGGGATTTTAAAACCATCATTTCCAACCCTCTGACGCACGGATTTTCTCCAGCGTTCCGGTTGTCGACGTTTGATGCAGGAAAGGAATCGAAAACACCTTACCTCCGCGCGCCAGCGTTTCCGCCGACCCGACAATCTTATCCACGGTCCAATCGCCGCCCTTGACTAAGACCTCTGGTCTGACTGCCTCTATCAAAGCCGCCGGCGTATCCTCGTCAAACCATGTAACCAAATCCACACTTTCCAACGCGGCGACAACGGCGGCACGGTTTTCCAAACTATTGATGGGACGGTCGCCCCCCTTACCCAAACGGCGTACCGAAGCATCCGTATTCAAAGCCAGAATCAGGGCAGCCCCTTTCGAACGCGCCTGCGCCAGATAAGTAACATGACCGCGATGAAGGATGTCGAAACAGCCGTTGGTAAACACCAGCGGGCGCGGCAACCGAGCCAACCGTTCGGACAATGCCTCAGGCGGACAGATTTTCGATTCAAAATCAGGAACAGACCAATGGCCAACCATCAAAGCCTCCGACAGAAACCATAAAAGACAGAAAAGCTACATGATACAGAAGCATATACGAAAGGCAAAGCCGAAGGCACACATGCCCCATCTAAAATACCCTTTCCCCACAGGGAAAACAGCTTCAGACGGCATATCCGCCGCACCAATATGACTGATGCAAATAATGAGCACAAACGGAAAAAGACCTGTACTGAAAAGTACAGGTCTTTATCTGGGGTGGCTGATGGGGCTCGAACCCACGACAACCGGAATCACAATCCGGGGCTCTACCAACTGAGCTACAGCCACCATAAAAACGGTTTGCAATTAAAAATCTTGGCACGCCCGACAGGAATCGAACCTGTAACCCCCGACTTAGAAGGTCGGTGCTCTATCCGGTTGAGCTACGGGCGCTCATGCCGATTCGTGCTGGTTGATTGGTCGGGGCGGTGGGATTCGAACTCACGACCCTCTGCTCCCAAAGCAGATGCGCTAACCGGGCTGCGCTACGCCCCGACTTGAAGTTTTGAATTGTACATATGGACGGAAAACACGTCAATGCTTATTTTTAAAATCCTAATAAAACCTACGTAGTATTTTGATTTATAAAAATATTTAACCAGATTCGAAATCTAAGCTCCATTTCCGGATAAATTTATTTTCGGCATCCTGCTGTAAAAATATACGGAAAATGCGATAATTTTTAGCAATTTCTACCTGTTTAATAAAAGGACGGACATGTCGGCACAATTAATCAACGGTAAAGAAGTTTCACAAAAGCGTTTGGAAGCGGTAGCCGAAGCTGTGGCGAAACGCCAACGCGACAGCCTGCATACGCCTTGTCTGGCCGTGGTTTTAGTCGGAGGCGACCCTGCCAGCGCGGTTTATGTGCGCAACAAGAAAACAGCCTGCCAAAAATGCGGCATCAAATCGCTGTCGTACGAGCTGCCCGAAAAAACGCCGCAGGAAGAACTGTTGGTACTGGTTGACCGGTTAAATGCCGATCCCGAAATAGACGGCATCTTGGTTCAGCTGCCCCTGCCGAAGCACCTCGACAGCCAAGCGGTCTTGGAACGTATTTCGCCGGATAAGGACGTGGACGGCTTCCATCCTTACAATGTGGGCAGGCTTGCAGTCAAAATGCCGCTGATGCGCCCGTGTACGCCCAAGGGCGTGATGACGCTTTTAGAAGCTTACGGCATTGATCCGAAGGGGAAAAAAGCGGTCGTGGTCGGCGCATCCAATATCGTCGGCCGTCCGCAGGCACTGGAATTGCTGCTGGCGCGCGCAACGGTAACAATCTGTCACAGTGCGACCGAAAATCTGGCGGATGAAGTTGCCGGGGCCGATATCCTTGTCGTTGGCGTAGGCATTCCGAACTTTGTCAAAGGCGAATGGATCAAACCCGGCGCGGTCGTTATTGATGTGGGCATCAACCGTCTGGACGACGGCAGCCTGTGCGGCGACGTGGAATTTGAAACGGCAAAAGAACGGGCGGCGATGATTACGCCTGTTCCCGGCGGTGTGGGCCCGATGACGATTGCCACATTGATGGAAAATACCCTGCACGCTGCCTCCCTGCACGATATTTAAGTATCAGGGAAATAAAAATGCCGTCTGAAAAGCCTTTCAGACGGCATTTTGTATGGCTGTTTATCCGGGCAGCTTGACGACAACCGTATCCGCCATCATGTCGTAAAGCGTGCGGCGGTCGCGTTTGATTATAAAAAGCAGGACAAAGTTGGCAAGAAATGCCAGCAGGTTGATGGCGCTTTCTCCGTTTTCACCTGCTATAAGACCGATAATGGCGGCAATAATGGCAACCAAAACCGACCATGCGATTTCGCGTACCAAAACCGTACCGACAAAACCGGGATTACGTCCGTCAGTTTTCAATACCCTGATTTTCATGATTTTCTTACCTAATGACTGCCCATCCCTGCTCATATAGTAGATTTGGATGACGGTGTACGCCAAAATGCCCGCCAGTCCTACCCAAAAGGAAGTCATACCCAAAAGCAGTCCGAATATTTCCTCACTGTCTCCGATTCTGCCTTCATGCTTGACGGCGAAGACAATCAGTCCGACAAACGGCACCAACAAAACCAAAAAGGTAAACAATTGGTTCAGCAAGGCCGCAAGTATCCTGTCTCCGGCACCGGCAACCGTTACCTCGATTTCCTGAATGTCAGACCTGCCGACACCGGCCGCACCGATATAGTTGTTTCTTTCTTCCATGTCTCTTCCTGATAATGGTTCTTAACCGACCACCGATTCTACCGTCCTGACACCGAAAACGCCAATATTTAAAGAAATCCCGATAAAAAACTTTACATTTTCTTAAGACGGCGTTAAAACGCTTCCTTTACGTAATACATAATTTTGTTAACGATTTTCCTCAAGGAGCAACACATGAAAGTAGGTTTCGTCGGCTGGCGCGGCATGGTCGGTTCGGTTTTGATGCAGCGTATGCAAGAAGAAAACGACTTCGCCCACATTCCCGAAGCATTCTTCTTTACCACTTCCAACGTTGGCGGCGCGGCACCTGATTTCGGTCAGGCGGCTAAAACATTATTGGATGCAAACAACGTTGCTGAACTCGCCAAAATGGACATCATCGTAACCTGCCAAGGCGGTGATTACACCAAATCCGTGTTCCAACCCCTGCGCGACAGCGGCTGGAACGGTTACTGGATTGACGCGGCGTCCTCACTGCGCATGAAAGACGACGCGATTATCGTCCTCGACCCCGTCAACCGCAACGTCATCGACAACGGTCTCAAAAACGGCGTGAAAAACTACATCGGCGGCAACTGTACCGTCTCCCTGATGCTGATGGCTTTGGGCGGCCTGTTCCAAAACGATTTGGTCGAATGGGCGACCAGCATGACGTACCAAGCCGCTTCCGGCGCGGGCGCAAAAAACATGCGCGAACTCATCAGCGGCATGGGCGCGATTCACGCCCAAGTAGCTGACGAGCTTGCCGATCCTTCCAGCGCGATTCTCGACATCGACCGCAAAGTGTCCGATTTCCTGCGCAGCGAAGACTATCCGAAAGCCAACTTCGGCGTACCGCTCGCCGGCAGTCTGATTCCGTGGATCGACGTGGATTTGGGTAACGGCCAGTCCAAAGAAGAATGGAAAGGCGGCGTGGAAACCAACAAAATCCTCGGTCGCAGCGACAATCCGACCGTAATCGACGGTTTGTGCGTCCGCATCGGCTCTATGCGCTGCCACAGCCAAGCCATCACCCTGAAGCTGAAAAAAGACCTGCCCGTTTCCGAAATCGAAGCGATTTTGGCAGGCGCGAATGACTGGGTGAAAGTCATCCCTAACGAAAAAGAAGCCAGCATCCACGAGCTGACTCCTGCCAAAGTTACCGGCACGCTGTCCGTCCCTGTCGGACGCATCCGCAAACTAGGCATGGGCGGCGAATACATCAGCGCATTCACTGTCGGCGACCAACTCTTGTGGGGTGCGGCTGAACCTCTGCGCCGCGTGTTGCGTATCGTATTGGGCAGCCTGTAAGCCGGATGTGAATAAAAAATGCCGTCTGAATCCTGTTTCAGACGGCATTTTCCTTGCAACCCCAGTTAACCGAAATTCCGATAAAGCAACCAGTCACGCCAGCAACATTTCCTGCATCAGCTTCATGCCCCACTGCCAGCCGCCGAGCATGCCGTTCAAACTTCCCGGATGCGGGGACAGCAAAAGGCGGGCGTTCCACGTGTCTGCCTGTTTTTGCGCCCAACCGTGCGGCACGCCCCCGTGTTCGGGTACAACCAATGCGGCACGGCAAGGACAGCGGACGCGCCGGAAGGTGTGTTCCGCATCATCGGAGAAAATATCGGGATGCTGCGGTACAAGGATGATGTTGGCAATTTTCTTCCGTGTCAGGATGTCTGCCCGATACAGCCACGCCAAGAATGCGGCCGCGCCCGCTCCGTGTGCGACAACGGCGATATGTCTGCCCTGTATCCGTTCGAATGCCGTCTGAAGCCCTGCCTGCCATTCCCCTATGCTTTGACCGGCCGATGCTTCGGACATCTGAACGACGGGATAACTGACCGCCCAACGGTCTATCCACATCTGATCCTCTCCGGCATCGCGTATCAGCCAAAGCGTCAAATCTTCGAGTTCAAAACCCTGCATACCGCCCCGCCTATTTCAGCAGGTCCCGGAGGGTAAAGGCGATGAGCAGCGAAGCGGGTACGCTCAATATGGCGCAGACGGTCAGGCAGACAAAAATATTCACCACCCGCCGCCAGCCTTTCCAACCCAAACATTTGGCCGCAATCAGCAGGCAGGGCAGACAAATCAGCAGCCACACCAACGCCCATATCGGGTTGGCCTTGGTCGGCGCAAGCCAGCCTTGCATCCGCAACAGCATAAATATCGCCCACACCAACATGGGCAGGATAAACGCAGCGACAACCCATGCCACGCCTATTCCTGTTTTTCCGTCCACATTCCAATCATATTTACCCAAAACTTTATTCGGCAGCATAGTCATACTCCACGACCAGCGGCGCATGGTCGGAAAATTTTTCGTCTTTATAAACGTGTGCGGACACGGCTTTGGTGGCAAGCTCGGGCGTAACCATCTGATAATCGATGCGCCACCCGACATCTTTCGCATACGCCTGCCCGCGGTTGCTCCACCAGGTATAGCCCGGCACATCGGGATAAAGTGTGCGCCACATGTCCGTCCAGCCCAGCGTATGGATGACTTTGCCTATCCACTCGCGCTCTTCAGGCAGAAAACCTGAATTTTTCTGGTTGCCTTTCCAGTTTTTCAGGTCGATGTTTTGGTGTGCGATGTTCCAGTCGCCGCAAACGACAATGTCGCGTCCTTCGTTTTTCATCGCTTCGAGCATAGGGTAAAACACATCAAGGAAACGGTATTTCACCTGCTGGCGTTCTTCCGCACTGCTTCCGCTGGGCAAATAAAGCGAAATGACGCTCAACTTGCCGAAATCGCAACGCACAAACCGCCCTTCCCTGTCGAATTCTTCAATGCCCATACCGATTTGCACATTGTCAGGCGCGCGTTTGCTGTACACCGCCACGCCGCTGTAACCGCGCTTTTCGGCGCAATGCCAATGGCCGTGCATCTCGTGCGGATTCTTCATATCGGCAGACAAATCGGCTTCCTGCGCTTTGAGTTCCTGCACGCAGACAATGTCCGCGCCCGATGCGGCGATGTATTCGTAAAATCCCTTTTTGTAAGCGGAGCGGATGCCGTTGACGTTGGCGGAAATGATTTTAAGCATAATAGAAAATGTGTTCTCGCAATAAAAAATGCCGTCTGAAAACATAGAAAAGGCAAGAGACAGCACTCCTGCCCTTTACCGTACCCCTTAACCGCGGCGCCAAGTCGTGCCGCCGGCGTTGTCTTCCAAAATGATTTTGTGTTCGTTCAAAAGGTCGCGGATGCGGTCGGATTCCGCCCAGTTTTTATCCGCGCGCGCCTGTTTGCGGCGGGCAATCAAATCGTCGATTTCTTCGTTGGAGAGGCCGTCTGAAACCGCGCCGCCCTGGAGGAACTCAATCGGATCGCGTTGCAGCAGGCCGATGATGCCGCCCAAGGCTTTCAGGCAGCCGGCGAGGTGCGCATCATTGGTTTTGTTCACTTCGCCTGCCAGTTCAAACAACACAGCAACCGCTTCGACCGTACCGAAATCGTCGTTCATGGCGGCGTAGAAGCGGCGGGTGTAGTCGTTGACATTTTCAAATAAGTCAAACTTAGCTGCTGGTGTGTTTTTCAACGTAGTGTACAGACGGGTCAGCGCACCTTTTGCGTCGTCCAAATGCGCGTCGGAGTAGTTCAGCGGGCTGCGGTAATGGGCGCGCAGGATGAAGAAGCGCACGACTTCGGGGTCGTATTGTTTCAACACTTCGCGGATGGTGAAGAAGTTGCCCAACGATTTGGACATTTTTTCGCCGTCCACACGGATGAAACCGTTGTGCAGCCAGTATTTGACGTGGCTGGCAATGCTTTGACCATGGTGGGTTTGCGCGTGGTTATGGCCGCAGGAATGACCACTGGCGCCGACGCTTTGGGCGATTTCATTTTCGTGGTGCGGGAACTGCAAATCCGCACCGCCGCCGTGGATGTCAAAAGTATCGCCGAACAGGTTTTCACTCATGGCAGAACATTCGATGTGCCAACCCGGACGGCCGTTGCCCCAAGGGCTTTCCCATGCCGGTTCGCCTGCTTTCGCCGCTTTCCACAACACAAAATCCAGCGGATCGCGTTTAAAACCGTCCACTTCCACACGCTCGCCTGCGCGCAGGTCGTCCAACGATTTGCCCGACAATTGGCCGTAAGCCGAAAACTCGCGCACGGCATAGTAAACGTCGCCGTTGGCGGCAGGATAAGCCTTGCCGTTTTGAATCAGGGTCTCAATCATGGCAATCATTTGCGGGATGTTTTCCGTCGCCTTCGGCTCAATATCCGGACGCAACACACCCAAAGCATCGGCATCTTCGTGCATAGCCTGAATGAAACGCGCAGTCAGCTCGCCAATAGTTTCGCCGTTTTCAGCTGCGCGCGCGATGATTTTGTCGTCGATGTCGGTGATATTGCGCACATAAGTGAGCGGATAGCCGCACTCGCGCAGCCAGCGGGCAATCATGTCGAACACCACCATCACGCGGGCGTGACCCAAGTGGCAATAGTCGTAAACAGTCATACCGCAAACGTACATACGGACGTTTTTAGGGTCGATGGGGGCGAAGGGTTCTTTTTGTCGGGTAAGGGTGTTGTATATATTTAGCATATTCAATAGGTTAATTTAATGATAATACATTTTGATGACGAATCAGATTAAACTGCCGGCGAACATGGCTTTCACCATATTTGCTTTCTAAGCGTTTAACAATAAAATGTCCGCGAGCGATATCTTGATAAAAATCAGTAAACATGACGTTTAGAGTTGCACCTGCAACTGCACCAATTCCGGGAACTAATTGCGCCGCCACTTTTTCGGTAAGCGGAACACCCAAACGTGTGGCAACAACTTGAATGATTTGCGCTAATGCTTTGCCGATAGCCGAAGTGTCAATCACTTTGGCGGTTGCACCCTGTGTCAAAACAAATAGTTCTTTTGAGGTTACATTCATGATTTGGCTCAATGCGATACGGCTGGCGTAATAACCGCTTTCAGCACTGTCATCACCTTTGTCTTCATTGACGGTAAAACCGAAGACGGCAATACATTCCAATTTGGTTTGGTAATCGTTGATGTTGAAACCTTCGCTGCGTGCTACGTCCAAAATGGAACGCATCATAATAGCAGTGGAAATCGGCAACTCGGCTGCCAAAGCAGTGAAGCCGAAAAAACCACCAACCGCGCCCGTTACGCCTGCCATTAATTTATGAGTTTTAGTAGAGGCTTCAGTTTTCTCACTATTCATAGTGGATACACTGGCATCGAATACTTTATGCAATGCCGTCTGAATAATTTGATTAACTTTGTCTGCCGCACCTTTGGGCAGCTTGTCTAACAGGTATTCCACAGGCGAACCGACTATTGCCGTCATTTTGGCAGTTAATGACGGACTGGTCAGCAGGACAACGGCTTGTTTCAATTCATCAAAATCCCGCGGTGCCATAGGTGTGTCGTTTAAAGAAGAAACAGATATATTTTCAGGATCCATCAAATTCTCCTCTACCTTTATTTTTAGACGATATTTCACGCTGGAATGCCGCCTGAAACTTTATTCAGCCTGTAAAACGTTGATATCCGTTTTTGGCTGATTTTCCGCAAATTCTACTTGGGCGGCTGCTTTTTCTACCTCCTCTTTCTCGGCCTCTATGCGTTTTTTCTCGGTCAGGTATTGGTTGATTTGGTGTACCAATTCCTGCGTGCCTTGGTGTGTCAGCGCGCTGATTTGGAAGAGGCGCGGGGTTTCCATGTCGAATTGGAAACGGTCGTCAGGTTTGGGATAGTCCCAGCCGATGGCTTCGAGGAAAGCGGCGCTACGCGCTTGGGCTTCTTCTTCATCGAGCATATCGAGTTTGTTCAGCACCAGCCAGCGCGGTTTGCCGTAGAGTTCTTCGTCGTATTTGCGCAATTCGTTGATGATAGCAAGTGCTTCTTCGGCGGGGTTGACGGTTTCGTCGAAAGGGGCCAAATCGACGACGTGCAACAGCAGGCCGGTGCGCGATAAGTGTTTGAGGAAACGGTGGCCTAGGCCTGCGCCTTCTGCCGCGCCTTCAATCAGGCCGGGGATGTCGGCCATGACGAAGCTGTGATTTTCGTCGATGCGCACGACGCCTAAATTCGGGTGCAGTGTGGTGAAGGGGTAGTTGGCGATTTTGGGACGTGCGGCGGAGACGGCGGTAATCAGGGTGGATTTACCGGCGTTGGGCATGCCTAATAAGCCGACATCGGCGAGGACTTTAAGCTCGAGTTGCAGGGAGCGGGTTTCGCCTTCTTCGCCGGGCGTGGATTGTTTTGGAGCGCGGTTTATGGAGGATTTGAAGTGGATGTTGCCCAAGCCGCCTTTACCACCTTTGGCGAGGCAGACGCGCTGGCCGTGATAAGTGAGGTCGGCAACGATTTCGTCGGTGTCGAGGTCGCGGATGAGGGTGCCGACGGGCATTTTGAGGACGATGTCGTCCGCACCTGCGCCGTAGCGGTCGGAGCCGTGGCCTTTTTCGCCGTTTTTGGCTTGGTAGCGTTTGACGAAGCGGTATTCAACGAGGGTATTGGTGTTTTCGTCGGCTTCTGCCCAGACGCTGCCGCCTTTGCCGCCGTCGCCGCCGTCAGGGCCGCCGCGGGGTACGAATTTTTCGCGGCGGAAACTGGTTGCGCCATTACCGCCTTTGCCTGCGGCAACTTCGATTTTTGCTTCGTCGATGAATTTCATTCAATGCTCTTGTTTGTTGGTTTCAAATGAGAGTTCAGACGGCATGGCGTGTGTTTTGATGCCGTCCGAACAGAATTTCGGACGCTATTATAAGGGATAAGCGGTTTTTCAACACGCCGTACCAAAACTATTTGTTCCGCCCATCTTAATGAATTTTTAAGCAAATCTTCAGCCTGCAAACAAAATATATCCAACTTCTTTGGTACAATCGCGCCTTTTTGACATTCCAACCCGACGGAATGTCCGTTCAAACCGTTACATATAATAAGGATTTTTTATGAACACAAACCAACCTGCCGTTTACGACCCGTTGACACGTGAGCTGCACTGGCTGACCGTTGCCGGTTTCATCGGCATTCTGACCACCATTGTCCTGTGGACGATTTACGAAGAGGCGGAATGGGCGGGCAGCCTGTTCGGCCTGCACAAATCTTTCGGTTTCCTTACCCTGCTGCTTATCGTATTCCGTATTATTTGGGCGGCTGCCAACCGTACCGGGCGCCCGCAAAGCGACAGCAAGGCGGCAGCAGTCGGTCACCGTATCTTATACCTGTTGATGCTTACCGTTCCTGTTATCGGCATGATCCGACAATACGGCAGCGGACGCGGTCCTCTGAAAGTATTCGGAATCGAGCTGATGCAGGGTTCGCCTGAAAAAATCGAATGGATGGCAAATTTGGGTAACCTGTTGCACGGCAATCTCGGTTGGCTGCTGTTTGCCGTCGTCGTCGGACATATCGCCATGGTCGTCATCCACCGTATTCAGGGCAGAGATGTTCTTTACCGTATGACGGGTCGTGTCCGCTGATTCCGTTCGCACTATGGTGCCGGCCCGTCCGGCACTATTTGTTTTTCCAAGACAGGGCCAGATCGTACAAAGCTTTTTTTCCCTCGCCCGTGATTTTGGCAGCAAGCTCCGCCGCCTGCTTGGTCGGCAGCTCGGCCGCAAGGATTTTCATCACATTTTGCACCGATTCCGGCAATCCCCCGGTGTTTTCGTTTTGTGCCGGATACAGTATCAACACCATCTCGCCGCGCGATTGGTTGCTGTCGGCAGACAATGCCGTCTGAATTTCCCCAACCGTGCCGCTTAGGAACGTTTCAAACGTTTTCGTGATTTCGCGTGCCAGCATCAGACGGCGTTCGGGGAACAGTTCCACCATATCAGCAAGCGTTGCCCCGATTCGGTGCGGCGTTTCAAACATGACGATAGGAAATGCCGCACGCACCCATTTGGCAAACAATTTTCTACGTTCTCCCGATTTCGGCGGTACAAAACCGTTGAAATAAAAATCAGATTCCGCCACACCAGCCACACTCAAAGCCGCCATCACCGCGCTTGCGCCGACAACAGGGACAACTTTAAACCCGGCCTCGCGCACGCGGCCGGCGAGTTTGGCACCCGGGTCGCACACGGCCGGCGTACCCGCATCGGAAACCTGTGCCACAACCATGCCGTCTGAAAGATAGCCGATAATCTTATCCGCCATCTGCCGTTCGTTGTGTTCGCGCACACTGACCAACCTGCCCTGAATGCCGTACGCGCTCAAAAGCTGCGCAGTAACGCGCGTGTCTTCGGCACAAATAATATCGGCACGCCGCAATACCGCCAAAGCACGCAGGGTAATGTCCGCCAAATTGCCGACAGGTGTGGCAACCACGTATAATGCCTGTCCGACGATGCTGTCGCAGGCTTTCTGAAAGTGTTTCTGAAACATAAAATTACCGCCTGAAAAACAAACATTATAAAGGCTAAACCGATTATGCGCCTAAACCACAAACAGGGCGAGGCAGGGGAAGATGCCGCGCTCGCCTTTCTCCTATCCCAAGGCTGTACGTTGCTTGGGCGCAACTGGCACTGCGCCTACGGCGAAATCGACCTTATTGTCAAAAACGACGACATGATTCTGTTTGTTGAAGTAAAATACCGCAAAAATCGGCAATTCGGCGGTGCCGCATACAGTATTTCCCCATCCAAATTATTGAAACTGCAACGAAGTGTAGAGTATTATCTGCAACAGAACAGGTTGACAAACGTACCGTGCCGCCTCGATGCGGTACTTATCGAAGGAAACCGCCCGCCCGAGTGGATACAGAATATTACAGGTTGACGATATGACGACATTACAAGAACGCGTTGCCGCACATTTTGCCGAAAGCATCCGTGCCAAGCAGGAAGCCGAAAAAGTACTGGTCGAACCGACCGTACAGGCTGCCGAGCTGATGCTGCAATGCCTGATGAATGACGGCAAAATCCTAGCCTGCGGCAACGGCGGTTCGGCTGCCGACGCGCAACACTTCGCCGCCGAAATGACCGGCCGTTTTGAAAAAGAACGCATGGAATTGGCCGCTGTCGCGTTGACAACAGACACTTCCGCGCTGACCGCCATCGGCAACGACTACGGTTTCGACCATGTATTCAGCAAACAAGTGCGCGCGCTCGGACGTGCAGGCGACGTATTGGTCGGCATTTCCACCTCCGGCAATTCCGCCAACGTCATCGAAGCCATCAAAGCGGCACACGAACGCGACATGCACGTCATCGCCATGACCGGCCGCGACGGCGGCAAAATCGCCGCAATACTCAAAGATACCGACGTTTTGCTCAACGTTCCTTATCCCCGCACTGCCCGCATTCAGGAAAACCATATTTTGCTGATACACGCCATGTGCGACTGCATTGACTCCGTATTGTTTGAAGGAATGTAAACCCACAGACGGCAGTGCACACAGAAATGCCGTCTGAAATGCCTAAGAAAGGAAGCCCCGATGAAACTCAAATCGCACACCGTCCGCATCCTGACCGCCGCCATCCTCAGCCTTACGCTCGGCGGCTGCGTCAGCGCAGTAATCGGAAGCGCCGCCGTCGGCACCAAATCCGTCATCGACCGCCGAACCACCGGCGCGCAAACCGACGACAACGTAATGGCGCTGCGTATCGAAACCACCGCCCGCTCCTATCTGCGCCAAAACAACCAGGTCCAAGGCTACACCCCAAAAATCTCCGTCGTCGGCTACAACCGCCACCTGCTTTTACTCGGACAGGTTGCCACCGAAGGCGAGAAACAGTTTGTCGGTCAGATTGCACGTTCCGAACAGGCAGCCGAAGGCGTATACAATTACATCACCGTCGCCTCGCAACCGCGCTCCCTCGGCGACATCACCAACGACACTTGGAATACGTCCAAAGTCCGTGCCGCACTACTGGGCATTGCCCCCGCAACCCAGGCACGCGTCAAAATCGTTACCTATGACAACGTAACCTACATCATGGGCATCCTCACACCTGACGAACAGGCGCAGGTTACCCAAAAAGTCAGCACCACCGTCGGCGTACAGAAGGTCGTTACCCTCTATCAAAACTACGTCCAACGCTAACCCGCCGCCATGCCGTCCGGACCACTCTTCAGACGGCATGGGATTACCCTACCGAATGCAATCGAAAATGACAAGAAAAACCGGCAAACCTTTCAGGCTGACACCAAAAATCTTCATCCGCACCCTGCTGCTCGTCAGCATCATAGCCATAGGTGCATTGGTTGCAGGCATCATCAGCACATTTAATCCAAACGGAGACAAAGAACAAGCACACACCGACAGCATCTTCGAAACCGAAATCTGGAGGCCGGATGGCACAGTTGGACACGATATCGTCCAACCCGTAAACCGACAAACCGCCGCATCAGAACCCGAGCAAACAAACGATACAAAAAATACGGACGAGAACGACAACAAGCTGCCTCCACCTGCCGTGCCCAAAAAACAGCGCACCAAGCCGCAACCTTCAAATATCAATCAGACGGACAAACAGCCACCCCAGGCAGAAAAAGCAGTCGTAGAAACCCCCGTACTGCCTAAAAACATCCCCCATACCGAAGAACCTAAAGAAACACCCAAAGAACAGGCTCGCCCAAAAGAAAACCATACCCAAACAGACAAACCGCAAAACACCCCCCAAAAAAACCATAAAGAAGTCATAGACAACCTCTTCTGACACGGATAATAGGTACGGCAGATAAGCCGGAAACCCAAGGAATCATCATGAACGGCATTATCATCAAGACACCCGAAGAAATCGAAAAAATGCGCGAACTCGGCCGCCTCGTTGCCGAAGCCCTCGACTACATCGGACAATTCGTCAAACCCGGCGTAACCACCAACGAAATCGACAAACTCGTTTACGACTACCACGTCAACGTCCAAGGCGGCTACCCCGCTCCCCTCCACTACGGCAACCCGCCCTACCCCAAATCCTGCTGCACCTCCGTCAACCACGTCATTTGCCACGGCATTCCCGACGACAAACCCCTCAAAGAAGGCGATATTATCAACATCGACCTCACCATCAAAAAAGACGGTTTCCACGGAGACTCCAGCCGTATGTTTACCGTCGGCAAAGTTTCCCCCATCGCCCAACGGCTGATTGACGTAACCCACGCCTCCATGATGGCGGGCATAGAAGCCGTCAAACCCGGCGCAACACTGGGCGACGTAGGTTACGCCTGCCAACAGGTTGCCGAAAATGCAGGTTATTCGGTTGTACAAGAATTCTGTGGCCACGGTATCGGACGCGGCTTCCATGAAGCCCCGCAAGTCCTGCACTACGGACAAAAAGGACAAGGCCCCGTTCTCAAACCGGGCATGATTTTCACTATCGAACCCATGATTAACCAAGGGAAACGCCACCTGCGCATCCTCAATGACGGCTGGACGGTCGTAACTAAAGACCGCTCCCTCTCCGCCCAATGGGAACACGAAGTCCTCGTTACCGAAACCGGCCATGAAATCCTTACTGTCAGCCCGTCCACCGGCAAACCCTAACCCCCCCTATAAAAACAAACAATGCCGTCTGAAGAAATGGCAGATATAATATGCAATATAAAAACAGGCTTGACTTAACACATTACAAAAATAAAGCAAATTAAAATTTACGCGACAACAAAACAAACTTTAAAAGGAATTCCCATGAAAGTATTTGAAGAGATTGAAGACGTTAAAGAAATCCGCAAAAAAACCGGGCTTAACCAGATAGATTTCTGGGGCAAGGTCGGCGTAACGCAATCCGGCGGTTCCCGCTACGAAACCGGACGCAAGATGCCTAAGCCCGTACGCGAGCTGCTCCGCCTTGTATACATCGAACGTATCGAACTGTCGAAGGTTAACAGGAAAGACTTGGAAATCGCCGCACTATTAAAAAAACACAATCCCGAGCTTTATGCCGAATTGTCCAAACAGACCAAGTCTGAAAGAAAAAAATAACACTTAACAAAAGCCTCCGGATTTTCGGAGGCTTCTTCTTCCGCTTCCCCAAACCTTAGAATACCGTCTCAAATACAAAAATCCCCGCCGCCATACCCACTGCTACCCTACTTTAAACAGCCAAACTATCCGCTTCATCCTTTTTACAAACTTTATCCAATTTTCTGTTTATTTCAGAATATTCTGACATTAGAATGTTAACTGTCCACAACGGGCAAACCCTTCACCATCATCCAAAGGAATAAAAATGAAACTCCTGACCACTGTAATCCTGTCTTCCGCACTTGCCCTCAGCGGCATGGCTGCCGCAGCCGGCATAAGCAACCCCACCGTTGCAAAAAAAACCGTCAGCTACGTCTGCCAGCAAGGTAAAAAAGTCAAAGTAACCTACGGCTTCAACAAACAAGGCCTGACCACATACGCTTCTGCCGCCATCAAAGGCAAACAAGTCCAAATGCCCATCAATTTGGATAAATCCGACAATATGGACACGTTCTACGGCAAAGAAGGCGGTTATGTGCTGAGCACCGGCGCAATGGACAGCAAATCCTACCGCAAACAGCCTATTATGATTACCGCACCTGACAACCAAATTGTCTTCAAAGACTGTTCTCCACGTTAATCAGGCAACAAAAAACAGCGTTTTCAAAAATGAAAACGCTGTTTTTTATATTACAAATCAAATACCCAGAATCTTAGCAGTATAAGCAATAATCTCATCAGCCATTCCGGAGTTATCGTTCAACTTGATACCGTAACCGGGCACCAATTCTTTCAGACGGCATTTCCAAGATTGCGCACGCTCGGGAAAACATTGGTGCATAAGACGGATCATCAGCGGTACGGCAGTCGAAGCACCCGGTGAGGCACCCAACAGTGCGGCAAGCGAGCCGTCGGCATGGGCGACAATCTCCGTACCAAACTGCAATACGCCGCCTTTTTTCGCGTCTTTCTTAATCACTTGGACACGCTGTCCCGCAGTAATCAGTTCCCAGTCGTCAGGATTTGCTTCAGGATAATAGTCTTTCAACGAAGCGAAGCGTTGTTCTTTGGTTTTACGCAATTCGCCCAGCAGGTATTTGGTCAACGGCAGGTTAGCCCAACCTGCGCACATCATCGGATAAATATTGTCCCTATGGATGGACAGCGGCAAATCCATTAGCGAACCCTGCTTGAGGAAATTGGGACGGAAACCTGCATACGGACCGAACATTAAATGACGCTGACCGTTAACATTGCGTGTATCCAAATGCGGAACTGACATCGGCGGCGCACCGACAGATGCCTGACCATAAACTTTTGCATTGTGCTGTGCGACAGTTTCCGGATTGCTGTTTCTAAAAAACAGGCCGGAAACAGGAAAACCGCCGTAACCTTTTCCCTCGGGAATCCCGGACTTTTGCAACAAGGTCAATGCGCCGCCGCCTGCGCCGAGAAACAGGAACCTCGTCCGTAAAACCAAGCCTTCCTGTTTGTTCATATGCGACGTTTTGATTTCCCATGTACCATCGTTTTGACGTTTGATACTCTCAACGTGTTGCCCGAACTCGGTTTTCACACCTTTCTTCTGCAAATATCCCACCATTTGCCGCGTCAACATGCCGAAATCGACATCCGTACCTTCTGCGGAGAAGTTTGCCGCGACAGGCTGACTGTCGTCCCGGCCGCGCATAATCAGCGGGGCCCAATCGGAAATCTTGTTCCGATCGGTAGAAAATTCCATATTTTCAAAAAGTTTTTGGGTTTTAAACGCATCATAACGTTTTTGAAGATAAGAACAATGGTCTTCATTCATCACCAAAGACATATGCGGCACAGCATTGACGAAAGAATTGTCTTCCAACTTGCCTTCCGCAACCAACGTCGCCCAAAACTGGCGGCTAACATGGAACTGTTCGGCAATATTGAGGGCACGCGTCGGATCGATAATCCCATTTGCACCCAACGGCGCGTAATTCAGCTCGCACAGGGCGGAATGCCCTGTACCCGCATTATTCCATGCATTCGAAGACTCCAAAGCCACATCTTCCAGCCGTTCAATCAGGGTAATTTCCCAAGACGGTTCGAGTTCCTTCAACAACACGCCCAAAGTGGCGCTCATGATACCTCCACCCACCAACACAACGTCTGTTGCTTCAGCCATGGTTCTACTCCTAGAAAACAGGCATATCCTGCCCTTATGATTATCCGTCTTACTACAAACGCCTGACTTGTGGAAGCAGAGGAAACTAGCAATGGTGTGTGTCCGAATACACTGTTTTTTTTGGTTAGGAATGCGTTGCAAGTATGGTTTCTGACACCGCTTCAGGTGCTTATAATATGTTATCGTGAATTTAGTGGATTTTACTGAGAAATGCAAAGATTTTCTGCCAAGCACTAGGGTGAAGACTAGGAAATAAAAAATAAAAATAGTTATTTATTTATATATATCAAATTTTTATAAAATAAACAATCGAAACTATTTATATATTAATTTTTTAAAAATTGTCAGCATCTTGTGTTAAGTTTCTTCAATTTAAAAATACTGCCTCACACCTGCACGCCGTATCCCGCCAACCTGCCGGTCAGGATTTCCCTGTTTCTGCACCAATCTTCCCTCAGCATACTGTACACAACCGTATCGCGCACACTGCCGTCTTTGCGGAGCATGTGCATACGCAGCACGCCGTCTTTTTCCGCACCCAACCGTTCGATGGCCCGTTGAGAATCACGGTTTAAGATATCTGTACGCCACCCTACGCAGCAACATGACAAAACATCAAACGCGTAATCCAACAACATGATTTTGCAACAGGTGTTTATCCGTGTTCGTTGTGCCGATGCCGCATACCATGTAAACCCAATGTCCAAACGCGGAATCTGCGGCTCAAAATGATAATACGCCGTTGTCCCAACCACCCTGTCCACCTCCTCATCGACAACAGCAAACGCCAAACGCGTTGCCAATGCTGTTCCGATATAGTCTGCCACCCTATCCGGATGAGGTGCGGACGTTACCCTCAGCTTCCAAACCTCCCCATCGCAAACCGCCTCGCGCAAACCCGTTTCATGATGCACATCCAACGGTTCGAGACGAACGCCGCCCAACGACAAGACCGGCAGTATTATCCTTTCCGACATCCTTTTCTCCCAATACTCCGCCTTCAGACGGCATTTCCGTTCAAAATGCCGTCTGAACACCTAAAAGCACAATACTCCTGCTTCCGAAACAAACCCACCCAAAGGCCGGTCGTGCTCCTCGACCGGCAGTCTGTCCACCAACTGGCAGGCAAAGCCTACGCCAACGGTTTTTGCCTGCAAACGGTATTTCATCGCTGCAAGCGTCGCATCGTAATAGCCGCCTGCCTGTCCCAAGCGGTAGCCCAGCCTGTCCATACCGACCACTGGCACAAGCAGGAGGTTCAAATCATGCACACGCCTTTTCCGACCTGCAAACTGAGGGACATGCAGCTTCGCCCTACCGCGCTTGCGTTCCTGTTTTACTCCGTCGGCGGGATAGGGCGTAAACCACATCCGCCGCGAACGCGGTTCGATATAAGGCAGATAGAGTTTGGCACCGCGTTTTTGCGCCGCACGGACAAAGCCATCCAGCCGCAGTTCGTTGCCCATCGGCCAATACACGCCGATCTTCCGCCCCTTTTTGATATAACGTTTGAGCAGGCGGTTAATCGTTTGCCCCGCCACCAACCGCCCTTGATGCCCCATCTGCGTGCGGGCGCGACGCAATTCTCGGCGTAGGGCGTGTTTTTCCTCATTCCTCATTTCAGACGGCCTTTTAAGTGTTGTTGTAGAATACGGCGATTATAAACACTCTGTTAACCTCGAAACAGGATTCCGCCATGTGGCATATCGTCCTTATCGGCTATCTTTTTGTTGCCGTGATGTTTTCCGCCGCTCAGCCGAGTATTGCGCGTGCGCTGATTTATTTGGTTTTTTGGGCAGTGTTGCCCACTGTGTTCACGGTCTTCGTCGTAACCGTCCGCCTCCGCAACCGCTTGATGAAGCAACAGGAAAAAGAAGCATTCGAACAAAGCCGCCGCACAGCTGGACAAGAAGGCGGCAAACACGGCGGCAGTGCATAAAATCCCTTTTCAGACGGCCTCTTATCCGCTATAATCCGTCAGTTTTCCATTTCGGAAACACACTATTTTTTAAAACTTATGCCCACTTTCGCCGAAGGGTGCTTGACAATAGGCGCCGCCTATCAAGTTCTATGCGATTGAATGTGTGCTCTTTAACCCTTTCAAGGAAATAACATGTCTCAAATTACTATGCGTCAGATGATTGAAGCCGGTGTTCACTTCGGTCACCAAACCCGTTTCTGGAACCCGAAAATGGCTCAATACATTTTCGGTGCGCGCAACAAAATCCATATCGTAAACTTGGAAAAAACCCTGCCGATGTTCCAAGAGGCGCAAGAAGCCGTACGTCGTCTGGTTGCCAACAAAGGTACAGTATTGTTCGTAGGTACCAAACGCCAAGCCCGCGAAATCATCCGCGAAGAAGCTACCCGTGCCGGTATGCCTTTCGTTGATTACCGCTGGTTGGGTGGTATGCTGACTAACTACAAAACCGTTAAGCAATCCATCAAACGCCTGGAAGAAAAAACTGCTGCCTTGGAAAACGCTGCCGAAGGCGGTTTCAATAAAAAAGAAATTCTGGAAATGCAACGCGACGTTGAAAAACTGGAACGTTCTTTGGGCGGTATCAAAAACATGAAAGGCCTGCCTGACGCAATTTTCGTTATCGATACCGGCTACCAAAAAGGTACTCTGGTTGAAGCTGAAAAATTGGGCATCCCTGTTATCGCCGTAGTCGATACCAACAATAGCCCTGACGGCGTGAAATACGTTATCCCTGGTAACGATGACTCCGCTAAAGCTATCCGCCTGTACTGCCGCGGCATCGCCGACGCAGTTTTGGAAGGCAAAAACCAAGCGCTGCAAGAAACTGTAGCCGCTGCCCAAGAAGCTGCTGCCGAGTAATTCGGTACACAGAAGAGGGGCGTTATGCCCCTTTTCTCAAATATGCCGTCTGAACGCCCGTTCGCGGCACACGATTCCCGAATACGGAAAATCCTTTCCGTATTTCCCAAAAATCTAGGAGATTCAAAATGGCAGAAATTACTGCAAAAATGGTTGCCGACCTGCGCGCCGCTACCGGCCTGGGCATGATGGAATGCAAAAAAGCCTTGGTTGAAGCTGAAGGCAACTTCGACAAAGCCGAAGAAATCCTGCGTATTAAATCCGGTGCGAAAGCCGGTAAACTGGCTGGCCGTACTGCTGCCGAAGGCGTATTGGCTTACGCCATCAACGGCAATGTCGGCGCATTGGTTGAAGTAAACTGCGAAACCGACTTCGTTGCTAAAGACGCCGGCTTCGTAGAATTTGCCAACTTCGTTGCGAAAACTGCTGCCGAGAAAAAACCGGCTTCTGTTGAAGAACTGAGCGAACTGGTTGAAGCAGAACGCAAAGCCATCATCGCTAAATTGGGCGAGAACATGTCTGTTCGCCGCTTCCAAGTGATCGATACTGCCAACCAACTGGTTGCCTACATCCACGGTGCTTTGGCTACTGAAGGCGTATTGGTTGAGTACAAAGGCTCTGAAGACGTAGCACGCAAAATCGGTATGCACATCGTTGCCGCTAAACCACAATGCGTAAGCGAAGCCGAAGTAGATGCTGAAACCATCGAAAAAGAACGCCACATCTACACCGAACAAGCTATCGCTTCCGGCAAACCTGCCGACATCACCGCTAAAATGGTTGAAGGCCGTATCCGCAAATTCTTGGCTGAAATCACTCTGAACGGCCAAGCATTCGTGATGAACCCTGACCAAACTGTTGCCCAATTCGCTAAAGAAAACGGCACTGAAGTAGTTAGCTTCGTACGCTACAAAGTAGGCGACGGTATCGAGAAAGCCGTTGTCGACTACGCAGCCGAAGTTGCCGCCGCTGCTAAAGTGTAAGGCACTTATGAAAAAGGAAGCACCTGGATTCCAAACGAATCAGGGTGCTTTTTTTTGAGAAAACCGTTTACGGTACCTATTTTAAGACGACCGAATATTCAGGCCGTCTGAAAACAAAACAATAATAAACCGACATACCCTATCATTAATATTCCGACCGTTTGAAAATTCAGACGGCCCAAACTCCGACCGACGACATTCAAGAAAGCAAGGTATCCCATGACACAGCAAATCAAATACAAACGCGTATTACTGAAACTCTCCGGCGAATCCCTGATGGGTTCCGATCCATTCGGCATCAATCACGATACCATCGTTCAAACTGTCGGCGAAATTGCCGAAGTCGTTAAAATGGGCGTGCAAGTCGGTATCGTTGTCGGCGGCGGTAACATTTTCCGCGGCGTATCTGCACAAGCAGGCAGCATGGACCGCGCCACTGCCGACTACATGGGCATGATGGCAACCGTGATGAACGCATTAGCACTCAAAGACGCCTTCGAAACCCTCGGCATCAAAGCGCGCGTACAATCCGCACTGTCTATGCAGCAAATCGCTGAAACTTACACTCGCCCCAAAGCCATTCAATATTTGGAAGAAGGCAAAGTCGTGATTTTCGCCGCCGGTACCGGTAATCCGTTCTTCACGACCGACACTGCCGCCGCATTGCGCGGTGCGGAAATGAACTGCGACGTGATGCTCAAAGCCACCAACGTTGACGGCGTGTACACCGCAGACCCGAAAAAAGACCCGTCTGCAACCCGCTACGAAACCATTACCTTTGACGAAGCCTTGAACAAAAACCTCAAAGTCATGGACGCGACCGCTTTCGCCCTCTGCCGCGAACGCAAACTCAACATCGTCGTCTTCGGCATCGCCAAAGAAGGATCGCTCAAACGCGTCATTACCGGCGAAGACGAGGGCACGCTGGTTCACTGCTGATTGCTCTAGGACCGGCAGATATAGTCGCATATAGGCTTCAGACGGCCATTTATTATATGGAAATTAATAAGCCTAGAGCCATCCTGTCTCATACATCAATTTTTCATATGTCGCCTATATTGCCTTCCATTTGAAAATGCCGTCTGAACAATGTTCAGACGGCATTTTTCCTTTCATTAGACAAACCGCCTTGCAGTAGGCGGACAAAATCGGCATAAGGAGCAACGCCGTACTCATCACACGCATCGACTTCAATCTGTTTTTCCTTTTTGACGAACTAAGCACCCCCGATTACAGCACCTTATACCGCTTCTGGTTTTTTCAGCCGTGTGGATGAGGCAGGAAAGCTAATATGGGAAAACGACCCCAATAAAAACTGGTGGGGTAACCGAATGGATGATATTCGTGGCATCATCCAAGGTGCGGTTAATCCTTTTTTAATGGGTTTTCAAGGAGTAGGGATTGGGGCAATTATCGACAGCGCGGTAAACCCGGTAACCGATGCGGCAGCACAGAAAACTTTACAAGATATTAATGATTTAGGAAATTTAAGTCCCGCAGCACAACTTGCGGCTGCAACCACATTACAAGACAGTGCTTTTGCGGTTAAGGACAGTATTAACTCTGCCAAACAATGGGCAGATGCCCATCCGAACATTACAGCTACTGCCCAAACTGCCCTTTCCATAGCAGAAGCTGCAGGTACGGTTTGGGGAGGTAAAAAAGTAAAACTTAACCCGACTAAATGGGATTGGGTTAAAAATACCGGCTATGAAACACCTGCTGCCCGCCATATGCAGACGTTGGACGGTGAGATGGCCGGCGGGAATAGACCGCCTAAATCTATAACGTCCAACGGCAAAGCAGATGCTTCCACACAACCGTCTTTACAAGCGCAACTAATTGGAGAACAAATTAGTAGTGGGCATGCTTATAACAAGCACGTCATAAGACAACAAGAATTTACGGATTTAAATATCAATTCACCAGCAGATTTTGCTCGGCATATTGAAAATATTGTTGCCAATCCTTCCGAAAGCAAAAAATTATCCAATGGGCGTAGTGTATATTGGGACGATAAGTCTGGAACAATTGTAATTAGAGACCCAAATTCAAAAGATGGTGGAACTGCATTTAGACCAACCTTAGGCAAAACTTACTTTGACAAGCAAAAATAAAATTATTATGAATATAATCAATTACACAAGTGATGACATTATTATTTCTTTAACAAGAGAAGAGCTTCAATTATTGCGTTCCCTTGTTATTGAAATTTATGCAGGTGTTTGCATAGATGCAGAAGAATTTGAGATTGTGTCAGGAATTCGCAATCCTCAATTAGTGCAAGAGCTAGAACAACATTTAATTGAAGCATATAATCTAATGGATACATCTAACTAAATGGTTATGCAGCCGTAGGTCGGATTCTCGAATCCGACATTTTCTAACAGCGGCATTTCGGAAACGATAAACGCGTCAAATATTTTTGTCGGATACAAATATCCGGTCCGCATTTTAAATTCAAATCTCTTCCAATTTCGCAAACTTGGTGTCCAGCTCTTTTACGCCCTGTTTGCCGAAGTTGATGGTCAGTCGGGCGGATTCGCCTTTGTCTACGGCATCGATGATGACGCCGGTGCCGAATTTGGCGTGGCGGACGTTTTGGCCGATGCGGAAGCCTGCGTAGGTTTGCGGCTGTTTGAAGTCTTCGATGATTTTGTCTTTGGGCGCGGCGGTTGGGCGTGTATTGCCGTAGCTGTCGTAGGTGGTTTTTTTTACGGACAGGTAGTGCAATACTTCGGGCGGGATTTCTTCGACGAAGCGGGAGACGATGCCGAATTGGGTTTGCCCGTGCAACATGCGTTGTTGCGCCATGGTGATGTAGAGGCGTTTGCGGGCGCGGGTGATGGCGACGTACATGAGGCGGCGTTCTTCTTCGAGGCCGCCGCGTTCGGCAAGGCTCATTTCGCTGGGGAAGCGGCCTTCTTCCATGCCGGTGAGGAAGACGGCGTTGAATTCCAAGCCTTTGGCGGCGTGGACGGTCATGAGTTGGACGGCTTTTTCGCCTGCGCCTGCTTGGTTTTCGCCGGATTCGAGGGCAGCGTTGCTTAGGAAGGCAAGGATGGGGAAGGCAGGGTCGTCTGAAATGTTTTCAGGCAGGGTTTCAAAGTTGCTGTCTTCGGGTTTGAACTCGATGGCGGCGTTGACGAGTTCGTCGAGGTTGTCGATGCGGTCTTGGTTGTCGCCTTTTTGGGTTCGGTAGTGTTCGGTCAGGCCGCTGTCTTTGAGGATGCCGACAATGATTTCGGACAGGGGCATTTGTCCGACTTGGTTGCGCAGGGCTTCAATGAGGCGGACGAAGGCGGCGATTTTGGTGGCTTTTGTGCCGGCATTGCAGGCTGCCTGCCAGAGGGTGATGCCTTGTTCGTTTGAGGCCGTCTGAAGGTTTTCGATAGTGCGTGCGCCGATGCCGCGCGGCGGGAAGTTGATGACGCGCAAGAGGGCGTTGTCGTCGTCGGGATTGACGGCGAGGCGCAGGTAGGCGAGTGCGTGTTTGATTTCTTGGCGTTCGTAAAAGCGCAAGCCGCCGTAGATTTTGTAGGGGATGCCGCTGCGGAACAGGCTTTGTTCGATGACGCGGGATTGGGCGTTGCTGCGGTAGAGGACGGCGATTTCGTCCAAATCCCAGCCTTCGCGTTCGAGAGCTTTGGTTTCGTCAACGATGAATTGGGCTTCTTCGAGGTCGGTAAAGGCGGAGTAGTAGCGGATTTTGTCGCCTGCTTCGGCGTCGGTGCGCAGGTTTTTGCCGAGGCGTTCGTCGTTGTTTTCGATAACGGCGTTGGCGGCGGCGAGGATGTTGCCGACGGAGCGGTAGTTTTGTTCGAGCTTGACGGGCGCATCGATGTGGAATTCTTCCATTAGCGCGGTCATGTTGCCGACGTTCGCGCCGCGGAACCGGTAGATGCTTTGGTCGTCGTCACCGACGGCAAACACTGCCGCGTTACCGCCCGCCATGAGTTTGAGCCAGGCGTATTGCAGTTTGTTGGTGTCTTGGAATTCGTCAACGAGAATGTGGTTGAAGCGGTTTTGGTAATGTTGGCGCAGGATTTCGTTGCTTTGCAGCATTTCGTAGCTTCGCAACATGAGTTCGGCGAAATCGACCACGCCTTCGCGTTGGCAGATTTTGTCGTATTCGGCGTAGCATTCGATCATGCGGTTTGTGTGCGGGTCGGGCGCGCTCAACACGGAAGCGCGCAAACCGGATTCTTTTTGCGCATTGATAAAGCCTTGCAGCGAACGCGGCGCGATGATTTCTTCGGCGATGTTGAGGCTTTTGAGCAGGCGTTTGATGAGGGAAAGCTGGTCGCCGCTATCGAGGATTTGAAAGGAAGACGGCAGACCGGCATCTCGGTGGTGCAGCCGTAGAAAGCGGTGGCACAAGCCATGAAACGTGCCGAGCCACATGGCGCGGACGTTGACGGGAATCATTGCGCCCAAACGGGTCTGCATTTCTTTGGCGGCTTTGTTGGTAAACGTTACCGCCATAATGCTGTGCACGCTTGCCTGACCGGTTTGCAAAAGCCATGCGATGCGCGTGGTCAGCACGCGCGTTTTGCCGCTGCCCGCGCCCGCCAGCACAAGGGCGGATTGCGGCGGCCAGGTTACGGCGGAGAGTTGTTCGGGGTTCAAGCCTTGCAGCAGATTGTGGGCGGATTGGTCGGGAAACATAGGGATGCCGTCTGAAAAGTGGAATGCGCTATTTTAATAGAAACGGAAGGATGCCTGACAACTTGATTTTAATTTCGGTTTTGGCAAAGCCATCACCGACACACACACGCAAAACCTTGATAGGCAGGTGTCACATTGCGGCGTTCCAAACCGATTTAGACGGACGTATCGGCAGGATACGGGCTGATTTGCCGTACCTAACCATGGTCAAGCTCGAAAAGCTCCTTCCCCGTAAAGGCGGTATTCGAATAGGCTTTGATACCGCCCTATCGGTTGGGGAAAATATTTCGGTTTGCCGACTGAACATAGGAATAACCGCCTTTCACTTTGCAAACAACCGAAATCGTACAGATTGTTCAGACACAGCCAAAAACAAATGCCGTCTGAAACCCGAATTGTCAGGCTTCAGACGGCATTTCTTATTCAGGCGGTTGCCGTTTCCTCCCCGAACACTTCCCGCCACAATTTCCTGACATTGCCGTAATGGGACAGCAATTCGTCGCTTACTTCGGTTTTTTCCGCGTCGCGCAGTTTGGTGTTGTGTTGCTGCTGACGGTAGAAGCGGTAGGCGGTGCGGCTTTGTTCGGCAAGGGTTTTGTCGATGAGGCCGCAGTCGGCGGCAATGTTCAAGAGGGCGATGTTGCCGTAGTTGTCGAGAAGTTGCGGATATTTTCGGGCATGGGCAAGGATGAGGTATTGGACGATAAATTCGACGTCGACCACGCCGCCGCGTGCGTATTTGACGTTGCTGTCAACCGGCGGGTGGGTGGGGAACATTTTTTCGCGCATTTCGATGATTTCGCCTGCCAAGGCGGTTTGGTCGCGTTCGGCGGTGAGGATTTCGGTGCGGATGCGGTCGAAGGCCGTCTGAATTTCGGGTGTGCCGCAGATGAAGCGGGCGCGGGTGAGGGACTGGTGTTCCCACGTCCATGCGTTTTCGCGCTGGTATTTTTTGAAGGCGGCGATACTGTGGGCGAGGAAACCGGCGTCGCCGTTGGGGCGCAGGCGCAGGTCGGTTTCGTAGAGGCTGCCTGCGCCGGTGGCGGCGGAAAGCCAGTTGGTCAGGCGGCGGGCGAGGCGGCTGTATACGTCGCCTGCGTCGGGATGGGGATCGTCGTAGAGGTAGACGAGGTCGAGGTCCGAGGCGTAGCCGAGTTCTTTGCCGCCGAGTTTGCCGTAACCGACGACGGCGAATTGCGGGGTGTCGCGGTGTTTTTTAGGCATGTCCGCCCATGCGCACGGCAGGGCGGCGGCGAGGATGGTATCGGCGAGGGCGGAGAGTTGGTCGGAGAGGGATTCTACTGTCCACAGTCCGGCGAGGTCTTGGACGGCGAGGCGGAAGACTTGGGCGTGCTGGAAGCGGCGCAGGGTGTCCATTTGCGCTTCGGTGTCGCCGCCGCAGCCTTTGAGGTCGTCTGAAAGGGCGGCGGCGAGGGCTTGCCAGTCAAACGCGGTATCCAAAAGCTGCGCGCTGATGAGTTCGTCCAGCAGAATCGGATATTTGCTCAGATACGCCGCCACCCATGAGCTTTGGCTCATAATCTGCGCGAGTTGCGCCAAGGTTTGCGGATGTTCGTTGAGGAAGGCGAGATAGGCGGAACGGCGGCTGATGTTTTCGAGGAAGTCAAACAGCCGCATCAGCGTATCGGTCGGATTGTTTTGCTCTGCCGCCGCTTGTACGAACAGCGGCACAATGGCGTCAAAACGCGGCTGGGCGTGTGCGGAAAGATGGCGGTATTTATGGCCGTGCCGGATTTGGTCTAGCCTTGCGGCGATAGTTTCGGCATCGAACCCGTGTTCTTTCAGACGACCTGGCCGCTCTTCTTCGTCGGGTTTGTCCTGCCATGCCCATTGCCATTCGCTATTGCTTTGCACTTGTTCTTCAGGTTCGCTCAAGATTTCGTTGAACAACTGATTGACTTTGTTCCGATGAACATTGAGGCCGTCTGAAAAGGCGGCATAGCTGTCGAAACCCATGCTTTCGGCGAGCAGTTGTTGTTGTTCGGGCGAAGTGGGCAGGGTTTGGGTTTGCTGGTCGTCCCAGTATTGCAGGCGGTGTTCGACGTCGCGCAGGAAGCGGTAGGCGGCAAGCAGGGTTTCGACGTTTTCAGACGGCATGATGCCCATCTCGGCAAGTTTCTTCAGCGTTTCCTGCGTGCCTTTCAGTTGCAGCGCGCGCATTTGTCCGCCGCGTATCATCTGAAAAATCTGGGCAATAAATTCGACTTCGCGGATGCCGCCCGCGCCGAGTTTGATGTTGTCCGCCATGCCTTTTTTGCTGACTTCGCTGCGGATTTGGCGGTGCAGGTTGCGCATTGCTTCATATGCGCTGTAATCCAGATATTTGCGGAACACGAAGGGGCGCACCAGCGATTTGATGTCGTTCGGATACGGCGTGACTACGCGGCCTTTGCACCACGCATAGCGTTCCCATTCGCGCCCCTGCGTAATCAAATATTGCTCCAGCGCGGTTTCGCTCAATACCAGCGCGCCCGAATCGCCGTCCGGCCGCAGCCGCATATCGACGCGGAACACCTGCCCGTCGGCGGTGATGTCGTTCAGCAGCGCAATCAGTTTTTGCCCGACTTTGGTGAAAAACTCCTGATTGCCCCGTTCGCGCCTGCCATCGGTGTCGCCCGATTCGGGATAGACGAAAATCAAATCGATGTCGGAAGACACGTTCAGCTCATAGCCGCCCGCCTTACCCATCGCCACCACGCTCAAATGTTGCGGCGATTTCGTATAACGCCCTATCGGTGTGCCGTACATGTCCTGATAATAGGCGTAGGAAAAGTCCAACGCGGTATTGACGGCAAAATCGGCAAACAACGTAATCGTGCGCGTAACTTCGTCCAAATCGCTGATGCGGTTTATATCGCGCACGATAATCTGCGACACGACATAACGGCGCAACTCGCGCAACTGCCGCGCCAATTCTTCCTCGTTTTCTTCCGCGCGGATAGTGTCCCAGTCGGCAAAGGCTTGGAAATCTGCTTCGGTCAACACCTTGTCCAGCATGGGCAGGAAAATTTCGGGCTTGAGTTTGCCGTTGTCGAGCTGGCGGGCAAGGAACAGGGAATAGCGGCGGGCGGTGTCGAGGCGGTTGTCGGACATTTCGGATTCCGTTTGGAAGGATGACGGGAATGGTATGGTGGATTAACTTTAAATCAGGGCAAGGCGAAACCGTACCAGTTTAAAGTTAAGCCACTATATCATAGCAACCTTCGATGCCGTCTGAAACCTTGCCCCGATATTCGGACGGATGCCTACCAATAAAAAACAGCGGCAAATGCCGCCGTTTCCTGTTCACACCTCGCCACGCTCTTTTAAAATAGCATAAGCCGCACTTTTCTCCCGTGTGGAATTTTTAAAAAAAACCATCACTCTTTACGATTTCATGCAGCTCCTCGCTTGATTTCTCCGCATATTCCATTTTCAATGCCTTATACTCTTTACCGGCTTCAATCATTCCCTCGCCTACTGCTTTTGCTGCTTTTGCCGCGCTATCCCAAAAGCCCATAATCATGTTCTCCAATCGTTTCAAATAAATAAGGTCGTTGTTTCTGTCAAGAAACAACGACAGTTTATAAACTGTCGGAAAACAAAATGCCGTCTGAAGACAGATTCTGACTTTCAGACGGCATTTCAAAACAGATTAAGCGTTCAGCAGGCTTTCATCCAAAGCCAAATCACCGTTTCGGTTAACCGCCACTTTGCGCGCCAACACGTTTTGCGCAATTTGTTGCGCTTCGGCAAGCGAGTGCATCAGATAGGTGCCGCATTGGTATTCGTTCAACTCGGGGATTTTGCTTTGGTCTTTGACATTGACCACATCCTGCATCGAGACGAGCCATGCGTCGGCGACCTGCTGTTCGGAAGGCGTACCGATGAGGCTCATGTAGAAACCGGTGCGGCAGCCCATCGGGGAAATGTCGATGATTTCCACGCCGTTGCCGTTTAAGTGGTCGCGCATAAAGCCTGCGAACAAATGCTCCAGCGTGTGAATGCCTTTTTCGGGCAGGATTTCTTTGTTGGGAACGCAAAAGCGCAGGTCGAATACGGTAATGGTGTCGCCTTTAGGCGTGGTCATGGTTTTCGCCACACGCACGGCAGGGGCGTGCATACGGGTGTGGTCGACTTTGAAACTGTCTAACAGGGGCATCGTGTTATCCTTTTGAATGAATGGTTTGGGGGTAGGATGGGCTTCCGAGTCCGATTACAATTCGGCAATTTCCACCGCTTCGCCCGAAGCCGCGCTTAAGGCTTCGTTCAAAACATCGTAAAAATCGCGGCTGTCTCGCGTTGCCAGCCATTTGCCGTTTTGCTCGGCGAAATGGTAGCCGCCGCTTTTTGCGGCAATCCACAATTCTTGGTTAGGCGTGTGGCGGTTGACGATGATTTGCGTGCCGTCTCCGGCTTCGATGGTTAGGACGTTTCCGGCAAACTGGCAGTCGAAATCCCAGCCGTTTTCGTCGATTTGGTCTTCGATGTGTTCGAACAATTCTTCGCTCATGCGGATGAATTCGCTTTCGGTCATCATGGCTTTTTGCGTGTTTTTTGTTTAAGATACCGAATCTTGCCACATTCGCGCTTATGAAGGAAGTTTACCGATGAAATACGGCGTATTTTTTGCGGCGGCAACCGCCCTCCTGCTCTCGGCCTGCGGTTACAAAGGCGACCTCTACCTGCCCAAAGAAGGCGATAAGGCGCGTTTCGGCGTAATCCAAACCGGTTTGCAACTTCAAAGCAAACCGCAATCCGCTTCACAAACCCAAAAATGAAAACGAAAACATGACCCTATTTTGCGAACAAGTCCCCTACCCCCGCCTTGCCGAAGAATTCGGCACGCCGCTTTATGTGTACAGCCAATCCGCGCTGACCGAAGCATTTGAACACTACCAAACTGCCTTTGCCGAGCTCTCCCCGCTCGTCTGCTATGCGGTTAAAGCCAATGGCAACCTAAGCATCATCAAGCACTTTGCTTCTTTGGGAAGCGGTTTCGACATTGTGTCCGGCGGCGAATTGGCACGCGTTTTGGCAGCAGGCGGCGATGCGGCAAAAACCATATTTTCAGGCGTAGGCAAAAGCGAGGCGGAAATCGAGTTCGCGCTGAATGCCGGCGTGAAATGCTTCAATATGGAAAGCATCCCCGAAATCGACCGTATTCAAAAAGTTGCTGCGCGTTTGGGTAAAACCGCGCCCGTCTCCCTGCGCGTCAATCCCGATGTCGATGCGAAAACCCATCCTTACATCTCCACAGGTCTGAAAGCCAACAAATTCGGCATCGCCTACGCCGACGCGCTCGAAGCCTACCGCCATGCCGCACAACAGCCCAATTTGAAAATTATCGGCATCGACTGCCACATCGGTTCTCAACTGACCGACTTAAGCCCGCTGGTCGAAGCCTGCGAACGCATTTTGATTTTAGTTGACGCTCTTGCCGCCGAAGGCATTGTTTTGGAACATTTGGACTTAGGCGGCGGCGTCGGCATTGTTTATCGAGACGAAACCGTGCCTGATTTGGGCGCGTATGCCCAAGCGGTTCAAAAACTGATCGGCACACGCCGTCTGAAACTCATTCTGGAGCCCGGCCGCAGCTTGGTCGGCAACGCAGGTTCGCTGCTGACACGCGTCGAATTCGTCAAATACGGCGAAGAGAAAAACTTTGTGATGGTCGATGCGGCAATGAACGATTTAATGCGCCCCGCCCTATATGATGCCTATCATCACATCGAAGCGGTAGAAACCAAAGACATTGAGCCTCTGACCGCTAATATCGTCGGCCCGATTTGTGAAACCGGCGACTTCCTCGGCAAAGACCGCACCATCGCCTGCGAAGAAGGCGATTTGCTGCTTATCCGCAGCGCGGGCGCATACGGTGCCAGCATGGCGAGCAATTACAACGCGCGCAACCGTGCGGCGGAAGTGTTGGTTGACGGCGGCGGATACAAGCTCATCCGCCGGCGCGAAACCTTAGAACAGCAAATGGCAAACGAACTCGCCTGCCTGTAAGCCGAACATCAAAATGCCGTCTGAAGCGGTTCGGACGGCATTATCCGTTTAAAGTTACATCTTAGGGCCGCATCGGCGGAATATTCAAACACAGCCTGTTTTCAAATGACGACGCAACAAATCCCCGTCTCGCCCGGCTGAAGAAGGGAATTGTTGAAAAAAATTACGCGCCCCTTTTATGGGGTGCAATCTAAGGAATTGAAATGAAGCACGCCCCGATTATCCTCCTGCTCGCCGCTTTGTCCGCCGCCCTCCTTTCGGCGGGCTGCACCGCCCTTACCTCCGACCGGCCGCCGCTTCACACCCTGCCGAAAAGCGCGCCCATCCAACCCGCCAACCCATACAGCCAGCCGCCTTCAGGCACGCCGGACGGTGCGTACAGCATCCGTTCTTCAAACGGGCGCGTATTGAAAAGCATCGTCAAAAACGGCGTGTTCGACCGCTTTGTCGATATTTACCATCCAAACGGCAAACTGCATTCGCACACGCCGGTTGAAAACGGCGTGGCGCAAGGTTGGTCGCAAGGCTATACCGAACAGGGCATATTGCGGACGCGCATCCTGTACCGGGATGGACATATCGTCCGAGCGCAAACTTTGGATGCGTCGGGCAAAATGGAACGCGAATGGCAGCCGTAAAACAAATGCCGTCTGAAACAGTTCAGACGGCATTTTTAACGCTCTAAAGGCTTACTCGTTCGGCAACCTTAATAGGGAAAGCAGCAAACCTCCCCAGATTATCACGATTGAGACAATCATCATCACAATGGCGGAAGTACTCATTTTTCTTCTCCTTGTTCATGTTCGTGTTCGTCTTTGACATTAAAATCCTGACCGTGTTTCCAAGGCAGCAGCGAAAGTAGCAGCCCGAACACGACCAATGCCGCCGACATTCCCCATCCGAAAATACTGAGGAAACCATCCGGATAACCTTCGTAATTTTTCTCCATCAGGCCGCTGGTATCTTTAAACAGCATATAGCCGAGCATGGCGACGGTAAAGAACACACAAACCGTCCACAACGCACCGATGCGTATGGAAGACAACGCGTTAAGATGCTTGCGCAACTCCTGCAGCCTGCGGAATACGATAATCGCCAAAACATACAAGAAACCGGATGCCACAATGCCGTAAGTATTGACGAACTTGTCCAAAACGTCCAAAACAGGCAGACCGGTGGTCGTACCGAACAACAATGTAGAAACAATGCCCATGGGAATACAGACGAGCAATGTAGCGTTGACGCGACCGATATTCAACTTGTCCTGAATGGCGGCCACAATCACTTCGACGATGGAAATCATCGAGGTAATGCCTGCAAACACCAGCGAACCGAAAAACAATACGCCGATAAGTGCACCCATGGGAGCCTGATTGATGATGGTCGGAAAAGCGATAAACGCCAAACCGATACCGCTGGAGGCGACCTCATTAACCGCCTGCCCGTTTGCCTGCGCCATAAAGCCCAGTGCGGCAAACACGCCGATACCCGCGAGCAACTCAAAACTGCTGTTGGCAAACCCGACCACCAAGCCCGTGCCGCCCAAATCCGTTTTCTTCTTCAAGTAAGAAGAATAAGTAACCATAATGCCGAAACAGATGGAAAGAGAGAAGAAAATCTGACCATAAGCAGCCACCCAGACCTTAGGATCGGCAAGCTTGGACCAGTCCGGCGTAAACAATGCGTCCAGCCCCTTTGCCGCACCCGGCAGGGTCAGTGAAATGCCGACCATAATCAAGAACATGATTACAAGCAACGGCATAAAGAAAGACGATGCGCCTGCCACGCCTTTTTGCACGCCCAAAGCCATAATGACCGATGTGAAAACCCATACGCCGACTAACGGCCCGACAACTTTACCGACAAAATCCAATCCCAAAGCCTCAGGCCCGGCCATATTCAGGAAGTCTTTAAAGAAGAAGTCTTGCGGATTGACACCCCATGCCGCATTGAACGAATAATAAACATAACTTGCCGACCAACCGATAATCACTGCGTAATAGATGCAGATGACGATATTGGTCATCACATTCCACCAGCCTACCGGTTCAAACCAGCGTCCGAGGCGGCGGAAAGCCAACGGCGGGGAACCCCGATAACGGTGCCCGATGGCATAATCAAGCAGCAGCAGCGGAATACCGGCTGTCAGAAGGGCGACCAAGTACGGCAGCATGAATGCGCCGCCGCCATTATCAAATGCAATATAGGGAAACCGCCAGATATTGCCCAAACCCACGGCAGAACCGATGGCGGCAAACATAAACGCCCGACGGTTGTTAAACGTGGCGCGTTCGTTCGTTTTGGAATCAGACACGTTGATACCTCTTAATTACCTAATAAAAAACAAGCCATTAACGGCTACTCGATATAGAAAACAGCGTCTGACAGGATAATGTCGTCTGAAAAAACAATCTGGCTTTTGACTGATTGTTTACAATCTATGCGCTTATCGTAAAAAAATTTAACGCCGATGGCAAGCAATGATGACTTGAAAATGAAAAAATTTTCTATTTACCCGTAAAAATCCCCTTTTTATGCCTACCGGCACCCGCCCATTATTCAGATAAAAAAACCGCACGGTATAAGCCGTGCGGTTTTTTTATCTGAAAGCTTCAGACGGCATTTCTTACATCATGCCGCCCATACCACCCATGCCGCCCATGTCAGGCATAGCAGGTTTTTCTTCAGGGATTTCAGCAATCATGCAGTCTGTGGTCAGCATCAGGCCGGCGATAGATGCGGCGTGTTGCAGCGCAGAACGGGTTACTTTGGCAGGGTCGAGTACGCCCATTTCGATCATGTCTCCGTATTCGCCAGAGCCTGCGTTGTAACCGTAGTTGCCTTTGCCTTCCAATACTTTGTTCACAACCACGCTAGGTTCGCCGCCTGCGTTGGCAACGATTTGGCGCAGCGGAGACTCAACGGCGCGCAAGACGATTTGTACGCCTGCGTCTTGGTCGGCATTGCCGGTGTGCAGGTTTTCCAGAGCGGCACGGGCGCGCAACAGGGCTACGCCGCCGCCTGCAACCACGCCTTCTTCAACGGCGGCACGGGTAGCGTGCAGCGCGTCTTCCACGCGGTCTTTTTTCTCTTTCATTTCGACTTCGGTAGCGGCACCGACTTTGATCACTGCCACACCGCCTGCCAGTTTGGCCACGCGCTCTTGCAGTTTTTCTTTATCGTAATCGCTGGTTGCGGTTTCGATTTGTTGGCGGATTTCGGCAACACGCGCTTCGATTTGGGCAGCGTCGCCGAAGCCGTCGATGATGGTGGTGTTTTCTTTACCGATTTCAATGCGTTTGGCTTGACCCAAGTCTTCCAGAGTGGCTTTTTCCAGAGACAGACCGACTTCTTCGGAAATTACCACGCCGCCGGTCAGAATGGCGATGTCTTGCAACATGGCTTTGCGGCGGTCGCCGAAGCCCGGAGCTTTCACGGCAACGGTTTTCAGGATGCCGCGGATGTTGTTCACCACCAAAGTCGCCAAGGCTTCGCCTTCTACGTCTTCAGCGATAATCAAGAGCGGACGGCTGGCTTTTGCCACTTGTTCCAAAACAGGCAGCAGGTCACGGATGTTGCTGATTTTTTTGTCGAACAGCAATACAAACGGATTGTCCAGCGCAGCGATTTGTTTTTCCGCATCATTGATGAAGTAAGGGGACAGGTAGCCGCGGTCGAACTGCATACCTTCGACGACATCCAATTCGTTTTCCAAAGATTTGCCGTCTTCAACGGTGATCACGCCTTCTTTGCCGACTTTTTCCATCGCTTCGGCGATAATCGCGCCGACTTGTTCGTCAGAGTTGGCGGAAATAGAGCCGACTTGGGCGATTTCTTTAGAAGTGTCGCAAGGTTTGGCGATGTTTTTCAGCTCTTCAACCAAAGCGGCAACAGCTTTGTCGATACCACGTTTCAGGTCGGTCGGGTTCATACCGGCGGTCACGTATTTCATGCCTTCGGCAACGATGGATTGTGCCAATACGGTTGCAGTAGTGGTACCGTCACCTGCTACGTCGTTGGTTTTAGACGCAACTTCTTTCACCATTTGCGCGCCCATGTTTTCGAATTTGTCTTTCAATTCGATTTCTTTTGCAACAGACACACCGTCTTTAGTGATGTGCGGACCGCCAAAAGCGCGGTCGAGTACCACGTTGCGGCCTTTAGGGCCCAAAGTTACGCGTACGGCGTTTGCCAATACATTGACGCCGTTTACCATTTTTTGGCGAACTTCATTGCCGAATTGTACGTCTTTTGCTGCCATTTAAATTCTCCAAATCAATATTAAAAATCTGTTCGATGCCGTCTGAAAACTTCATGTTTGATTCAGACGGCCTTCGGTTCTGAAACCTAATTCAACAATTATTCAACGATACCGAAGATGTCTTCTTCACGCATTACCAACAGCTCTTCGCCGTCGGCTTTTACGGTTTGGCCGCTGTATTTGCCGAAAATGATTTTGTCGCCGACTTTGACATCCAGCGGACGGCGCGCGCCGTCTTTACCGATTTTGCCCGCACCCACGGCGATTACTTCGCCCATGTCGGGTTTTTCAGCAGCCGCGCCCGGCAAAACGATGCCCGATGCGGTTTTCTCTTCAGCTTCCAAGCGTTTGACGACGACGCGGTCGTGTAAAGGGCGGATGGTCATGTTTATACTCCGATAAAATTATTTAAAAACAATTTCCTGCCTAAAAAACTCAGACAGATTAAGGATGAAAACCGGACAGCCGTCAGGCGGCTGCCTGTATAAGTCGGCAAAATTAGGGTTTGTTCGAACAAATTCAAGTGACGCGGTACAAAATTATTCCTGCCGTTTTTCATGTCGTCGAACAAACCTGTCAACAAAAAACAACACTTTCCAAATAAAAACAATACGCAACTTTACAGAATAACTACATCTCGATAATATTAATGAGAATAATTATTGACTGTCTAAAATCTAAACCATTTCTTAGCAGTTTTGTTTTTATTTTTCTATCTCAACAAGGAAGATTGAATGAATACCCCGTTGTTCCGCCTCAGCCTGCTCTCACTTACCCTGGCGGCAGGTTTTGCCCATGCGGCAGAAAATAATGCCAAGGCCGTACTGGATACCGTTACCGTAAAAGGCGACCGCCAAGGCAGCAAAATCCGTACCAACATCGTTACGCTTCAACAAAAAGACGAAAGCACCGCAACCGATATGCGCGAACTCTTAAAAGAAGAGCCGTCCATCGATTTCGGCGGCGGTAACGGCACGTCCCAACACCTGACCTTGCGCGGCATGGGTCATAATTCTGTCGACGTCAAGGTGGACAACGCCTATTCCGACAGCCAAATCCTTTACCACCAAGGCCGCTTCATCATCGATCCTGCTTTGGTTAAAGTCGTTTCCGTACAAAAAGGCGCGGGTTCCGCCTCTGCCGGTATCGGCGCAACCAACGGCGCGATTATCGCCAAAACCGTCGATGCCCAAGACCTGCTCAAAGGCTTGGATAAAAACTGGGGCGTGCGCCTCAGCAGCGGCTATGCCTCTAATGACGGCGTAAGCTACGGCGCAAGCGTATTCGGAAAAGAGGGCAACTTCGACGGTTTGTTCTCTTACAACCGCAACGATGAAAAAGATTACGAAGCAGGTAAAGGCTACAAAAGTCCCAACGGCGGCAAAACCGTACCTTACAGCGCACTGGACAAACGCAGCTACCTGGCCAAAATCGGAACAACCTTCGGCGACGGCGACCACCGCATCGTATTGAGCCACATGAAAGACCAGCACCGGGGCATCCGTACTGTGCGTGAAGAGTTTACAATCTTCGAGTCCGACCCTGCAAAAGACAGGCAGAAACCCTCATACCGTGAAACTACCCAATCCAACACCAACTTAGAGTACACGGGCAAAAACCTGGGCTTTGTCGAAAAACTGAACGCCAACGCCTATGTGTTGGAAAACGAACGCTATTCCGCCGATGACAGCGGCAGCGGTTACGCAGGCAATGTAAAAGGCCCTAACCATACCCGAATCGCCACTCATGGTGCGAACTTCAACTTCGACAGCCGCCTTGCCGAACAAACCCTGTTGAAATACGGTATCAACTACCGCCATCAGGAAATCAAACCGCAAGCGTTTTTGAACGGCGAATTTAAGATCTCCGATAAGAAACCAGACCCAACCGATCCCAAAAAAGAAATAGCTAAGACCGATGAAGAAAAAGCGAAAGACAAGATAGATATGGATCTTGTCCATTCCTACAAACTGTCTAACCCAGCCAAAACCGATACCGGCGCGTATATCGAAGCCATTCACGAGATTGACGGCTTTACCCTGACCGGCGGGCTGCGTTACGACCGCTTCAAGGTTAAAACCCATGACGGCAAGACCGTTTCAAGCAGCAGCCTTAACCCAAGTTTCGGTGTGATTTGGCAGCCGCACGAATACTGGAGCTTCAGCGCAAGCCACAACTACGCCAGCCGCAGCCCGCGCCTGTATGACGCGCTGCAAACCCACGGTAAACGCGGCATCATCTCGATTGCCGACGGCACAAAAGCCGAACGCGCACGCAATACCGAAATCGGCTTCAACTACAACGACGGCACGTTTGCCGCAAACGGCAGCTACTTCTGGCAGACCATCAAAGACGCGCTTGCCAATCCGCAAAACCGCCACGACTCTGTCGCCGTCCGTGAAGCCGTTAACGCCGGTTACATCAAAAACCACGGTTACGAATTGGGCGCATCCTACCGCACCGGCAGCTTGACTGCCAAAGTCGGCGTAAGCTACAGCAAACCGCGCTTTTACGATACGCACAAAGACAAGCTGTTGAGCGCGAACCCTGAATTTGGCGCACAAGTCGGTCGCACTTGGACAGCCTCCCTTGCCTACCGCTTCAAAAACCCGAATCTGGAAATCGGCTGGCGCGGCCGTTATGTTCAAAAAGCTGAGGGTTCGATATTGGTGGCAGGTCAAAAAGGTCGCGACGGCAAACTGGAAAACGTTGTACGCCAAGGTTTCGGTGTGAACGACATCTTCGCCAACTGGAAACCGCTGGGCAAAGACACGCTCAATGTCAATCTTTCAGTCAACAACGTGTTTAACAAGTTCTACTATCCGCACAGCCAACGCTGGACCAATACCCTACCAGGTACCGGACGTGATGTACGCTTGGGTGTGAACTACAAGTTCTAAAACATAGTGTAAAATCCGGATGCCGTCTGAAACCCGTTTGGCGTTGAAGGCGGCATTCGGATATTACAGGTCGGATATTGATGCCCGGCCTGTCTTGCCTACATCCTCGAATCCCACAACAGAGAAATTATCCTATGTCACGTTTAACTGCTTTAGCCGTATGCTGCGCCCTTGCTTTGGGTGCGTGTTCGCCGAAAGATTCCGCTTCAAACCAAAACGCGCAAACCGCTCCTGCCGCCCAAACCGAAGGCGCGTCTCTGACCGTCAAAACGGCGCGCGGCGATGCGAACGTGCCGCAAAATCCGGAGCGCATCGCCGTTTACGATTTGGGCGTACTTGATACTTTAAGCAAATTGGGCGTGAAAACCGGTTTGTCCGTCGATCAAAAACGGCTGCCTTATTTGGACGAATATTTCAAATCCACGAAACCTGTCGGCACGCTGTTCGAGCCGGATTACGAAGCACTCAACGCTTACAAACCGCAGCTCATCATCATCGGCAGCCGCACAGCCAAAGCGTTTGACAAATTGAACGAAATCGCGCCGACCATCGAAATGACCGCCGATACCGCCAACCTCAAAGAAAGTGCCAAAGAGCGTATCGACGCGCTGGCGCAAATCTTCGGCAAACAGGCGGAAGCCGACAAACTGAAGGCGGAAATCGACGCGTCTTTTGAAGCCGCGAAAACTGCCGCACAAGGCAAAGGCAAAGGTTTGGTGATTTTGGTCAACGGCGGCAAGATGTCCGCCTTCGGCCCGTCTTCACGACTGGGGGGCTGGCTGCACAAAGACATCGGCGTTCCCGCTGTCGATGAATCAATTAAAGAAGGCAGCCACGGACAGCCCGTCAGCTTCGAATACCTGAAAGAGAAAAATCCCGACTGGCTGTTTGTCCTTGACCGCAGCGCGGCCATCGGCGAAGAGGGTCAGGCGGCAAAAGACGTGTTAAATAATCCGCTGGTTGCCGAAACAACCGCATGGAAAAAAGGACAGGTCGTTTACCTCGTTCCCGAAACTTATTTGGCAGCCGGCGGCGCGCAAGAGCTGCTGAATGCAAGCAAACAGGTTGCCGACGCTTTTAACGCGGCAAAATAATGAAACGGCGGCATTCGATGCCGTCTGAAACACGGAGATTCAAACCGCCTCCTGTGTTTCAGACGGCATTTGCCCGATTTCCGGCGGTTGCATCATCCGGCACCCCGCCTTGTAAAAACAGGGTCGGAGGCGGATTCCCGCAGCCTTATTCAGATTTCCTACAGGCGTAAAAAACCGGCAATAACGCCTTCCCATCCTTCTCTTTTTATGACTGCCAGACCCTTATCGCTAAACTTAACCAACCTCCTGCTTTTGGCGGCATTATTTATCATCAGCCTGTCGGTAGGCGTTGCCGATTTCCGCTGGTCAGATGTATTTTCCCTGTCCGACAGTACCGAATTGATACTGGTCAGCCGCCTGCCCCGCACATTCGCCATCGTGCTGACCGGTGCATCGATGGCGGTGGCGGGGATGATTATGCAGATTTTGATGCGCAACCGTTTTGTCGAACCTTCTATGGCGGGCGCGAGCCAAAGTGCGGCCTTAGGCCTGTTGGCGGTAACATTGCTGTTTCCGACGGCCGCCCTGATGGTCAAAATGTCGGTTGCCGCCGTTGCTGCGTTAATCGGGATGTTGGTGTTTATGATGCTTATCCGCCGTCTGCCGCCGACGGCGCAATTAATGGTGCCGCTGGTGGGGATTATTTTCGGCGGCGTCATTGAGGCGGCGGCAACATTTGTGGCATACAAGTTCGAGATGCTGCAAATGCTCGGCGTATGGCAACAGGGCGACTTTTCAAGCGTACTGCTGGGACGTTACGAGCTGCTTTGGATTACGGGCGGATTGGCATTATTTGCCTACCTGATTGCAGACAGGCTGACCATTCTGGGGCTGGGTGAGGCAGTAAGCGTCAATCTGGGTCTGAACCGGACGGCGGTCTTGTGGTCGGGTTTAATTATTGTGGCACTGATTACATCGCTGGTTATCGTTACGGTCGGCAATATCCCGTTTATCGGGCTGGTCGTGCCGAACATCATCAGCCGGCTGATAGGTGACAGATTGCGCCAAAGCCTGCCGGCAGTGGCTTTGTTGGGCGCGTCTTTGGTTTTATTGTGCGACATTATCGGACGCGTGATTGTGTTTCCGTTTGAAATTCCGGTATCGACCGTCTTCGGCGTATTGGGTACGGTGTTGTTTTTATGGCTCTTGTTAAGGAAACCTGCCCATGCCGTCTGAAAACAAAATTGAATTTATGCAAGGTTCCCCACGCCCGTTATGGGCGGCATTCGCACTCTTACTGATCTGCTGCGGACTGTTTTTAACGCTCAATGTCAAAGGCGATTGGGATTTTGTACTGCAACTGCGGCTGACCAAGCTCGCGGCTTTACTGTTAGTCGCATATGCGGTCGGCGTTTCCACCCAGCTTTTTCAAACGCTGACCAACAATCCGATTCTCACACCCTCGATTTTAGGTTTTGACGCGCTGTATATGTTTTTACAGACGCTTTTGGTTTTCGCGCTGGGCGGTGTGGGCTATACATCCCTGCCTGCGGTCGGCAAATTCGGCTTCGAACTTGCCGTCATGATGGGCGGCTCGCTGCTGCTGTTCTACACGCTCGTCAAACAAGGCGGGCGCGATTTGTCGCGCATGATTTTAATCGGCGTGATTTTCGGGATTTTGTTCCGCAGCCTTTCCTCGCTGCTCTCCCGCATGATCGATCCCGAAGAATTTACCGCGGCGCAGGCGAATATGTTCGCCAGTTTCAATACCGTCCACAACGAACTGTTGGGGATAGGCGCGCTGATTCTGCTCATCAGTGCGGCGGCGGTTTGGCGCGAACGCTACCGCTTGGACGTTTACCTTTTAGGGCGCGCCCAAGCCGTCAATTTAGGCATCAACTACCCGCGCAACACCTTATGGCTGCTGCTTTATACCGCCGCATTGGTGGCAACGGCAACGGCTGTGGTCGGCCCCGTAAGCTTTTTCGGGCTTCTCGTCGCCTCGCTTGCCAACCACTTTTCCCCTTCCGTCCGCCATTCCGTCCGCCTGCCGATGACAGTTTGTATCGGCGGTATCCTTCTGGTCGGCGGACAAACCGTGTTCGAACACCTGCTCGGTATGCAGGCAGTTTTGAGCGTGGTAGTAGAATTTGCCGGCGGACTCGTTTTCCTCTATCTCGTTTTAAAACACAAAAAATGACGGATGCCGTCTGAACGGCCGCCCGCCTCGACAGGACAAAACATATGACACAAGAACATTTCCCATCATTCTTCAACCAAGCCCCGACCATCACCGTCAGGGACGCGCTTGCCGAATTCCTCGGCGCGGCCGAAAACGGCATCCTCACTTACCGCTACGCCGATGCCGTGCGCCTGTGCGGCCACTCCTGCCCGACCGTCGCCGGTGCCTATCTGATGGTCATCAAAGGGCTGGAAGCACTTTACGGCGCAGAGCTGCCGCAACGCGGCGACATCGAAGCCTTTATGCAAGGCAATCGTGACGAAGGCACGACCGGCGTTACCGCGTCCGTCGTCCAACTCCTTACCGGCGCCGCACCCGAAACAGGCTTTGGCGGCGTAGGCCCTGCCGGACGCTTTGCCCGCCGCCACCTCTTATCCTTTGGTGCAGGCGAAATCAACGGCACACTCGCGCTCCGCCGCCGCGATACCGGCAAAACCGTTGCCGTCAGCCTCAACGCCGCGCTCCAACCCTTTGCGCCACAAATGCGCGACATCATGCCCAAAGCCGTCAGCGGCAGCGCAAGCCCCGACGAACTCAAACAATTCGGCGAACTCTGGCAAGAACGCGTCCGCGCCTTCCTGATTGACCAAGCCGACAACCCCGAATTTGTTACCGTCAGCGAAATCTAACCATACAGGAATAAAATTCAGACGGCATCATCATTTAAAGGCCGTCTGAAAACCCAATTCCCCATATTCGAATCCGCCTATGATTACCATCCGCAACGTCAGCTTCCACATCGGCACTCGCCCCATTCTGGACAACATCAGCCTCGACATTCCCGAAGGCGGCATTACCGCGCTAATCGGCCCGAACGGCGCAGGCAAATCCACCCTCCTCTCCTTTATGGCGCGGCTTCAGCCTCTGGTACACGGCAACATCAGCTACGCAGGCAAAGACATCAAAACCACCCCCACCGCCGAACTCGCCCGCACGCTCTCCATCCTCACCCAAGAAAACAGCATCATGAGCCGCATTACCGTGCGCGACCTGCTCATGTTCGGCCGCTATCCCTACCACCAAGGCAGGCCGTCTGAAAACGACAAAACCATCGTCGAAGAAGCACTTGCCGAGTTCCACCTGCAAGACTTCGCCGACCGCTACCTGACCGAGCTTTCCGGCGGCCAACGCCAACGCGCCATGATTGCCATGGTATTCTGCCAGCGCACCGACTACGTTTTGCTGGACGAACCGCTGAACAACCTCGACATGTATCATGCCCGCTGCCTCATGCAAATCCTGCGCCGGCTGACCGACGAACACAAACGCACCACCGTCGTCGTATTACACGACATCAACCAGGCCGCCGCCTACGCCGACCACGTCGTCGCCATGAAAAACGGCCAAGTCGCCATGCAGGGCAAGCCCAACGACATTTTCACCGCCGCAAACATCAAAACCCTATTCGACATGGATGTCGACGTACTCGACCACCAAGGCAAAAAACTGATTGTCCACCATATCTGAACCCGAAAAAATGCCGTCTGAACATTCAGACGGCACCCCATATCCTGACAAAATTAAGGCACGACACAGGCGGCATTGGCGGCGGCATAATATGCACATATTAACAGATATTGATGCCGAACCGTCCGCCGGCAAGAATCTAAATAAATAAATAAATAAATAAATAAATAAATAAATAAATAAATAAATAAATAAATAAATAAATAAATAAATAAATAAATAAATAAATAAATAAATAAATAAATAAATAAATAAATAAATAAATAA
>NZ_MAYZ01000025.1:0-129258 GCF_014596375.1 Neisseria sp. RH3002v2f | reverse complement strand
GCTTCGTCAGCGGCGAAGAACCGAACTATACGCTTGAAGACGTATACGGTCAATACTTCATCTTATCTTTTTTTAATTATTTTCTCCATCTCGCTGTCTGATAAGGTTTTTTATTTCGCTACAAACCACATACAACTCGAAATTTGCCTGCCGCCATCTTAATCTGCTTCCCTCACTCTATTTAATACAGCTTAAATTACCGGTGGTGCTTATTTTTGCAAAATGATTTCTAATACAAATTTACTACCTATATAAGCAATCATTAGACTGACAAACCCAATGATAGTCCATACAGCAACATTTTTACCCCGCCATGAGGTCATGCCGTGTTTAAGCAGCAGTCCTCCGTAAATCAACCACGACAATATGCCGAATACGGTTTTATGAGTAAAGGTCATGGGTTTTCCAAATACCGCTTCTGCAAAAAATGTTCCACTGACAACAGAATAAGTCAACAAGATAAAGCCGGCCAGCATAGTTTGAAACATAAGCCGTTCCAAACTCAACAACGGAGGCAGAAATCCTGTGAATTTTGAAAAACTCCTACGATGTAGGCTTCGGTGCAGCAAAATGGTTAACACTGATAGCAATGTGGCAATACCAAACAGTCCGTACGCAAACAACGATGCCCCTATATGCAGCATAAAAGAAAGGTCGGCAATCTTGTACCCTATAAACTTTCCGGGGAAAACGAGACCCAAAAACAGCATCATTACTGCACATGGATACAACAACAACTGCAATCCGCGCAACGAATAAAAGAAACTGCCGACAAAATAGATAAACAACATCATCCAAACAATCAGGCTGACGGAATAACCGAAACCCATAATCAGTATTTTGTCTTGAATAACCGGCATCAACAGCGCCGCCCCATGCGCGGTCAATGCCGCACCCAAGACAGGCAGCTCGGTTCTCCATGGGTAGTCTTTACTGCGCCCCTGCTGTTGGCAATACCATGCAAACGCGCCCAACCCGGCATAAACTACAAGCAAGCAGATGAAAACTGTCGGCATAATGAACTTTCTTTAACATATGTTATTGGCCATATGCGGCTGTTCCTGAAATATTGGAACTTTTAGCGTCGAGATTGTAGAATCCGATTTTTGGCAATATCTGCCAAATTCACCCAAATACCGTTTGACACGATAACCGTATCAAAATAATCTCGATTTCATTTTAACAAAGAATGCCCCGCATTGGGCAAGCTATTATCCACACCAAGGACAAACAATGTTAGACAATTTAACCAGCCGCTTCAGCAATGTCCTCAAAAACATCCGCGGGCAAGCCAAACTGACCGAAGACAATATTAAAGAAGCCTTGCGCGAGGTTCGTCTTGCCCTGCTGGAGGCCGACGTTGCATTGCCCGTCGTTAAAGAATTCGTCAACACAGTCAAAGAACAAGCCCTTGGCCAAGAAGTCGTCGGCAGCCTGACGCCTGACCAAGCCTTTATCGGCGTGGTCAACCAAGCCTTAGTCGAATTGATGGGCAAGGAAAACAAAACGCTGGATTTGTCGGTTTCACCACCCGCCATCGTTTTGATGGCCGGTTTGCAAGGTGCCGGTAAGACAACAACCGTCGGCAAACTCGCCCGCCTGCTGAAAAACAATCAGAAGAAAAAAGTTTTGGTAGTATCCGCCGACGTTTACCGCCCTGCCGCGATTGAACAGCTGCGTCTGTTGGCCGAACAGGTAGGCGTGGACTTTTTCCCGTCCGATACCAACCAAAAACCGGTTGAGATTGCAACTGCCGCCGTCGATTACGCCAAAAAGCATTTTTACGATGTCTTGATGGTCGATACCGCCGGCCGCCTGGCAATCGATGAAGAGATGATGAACGAAATCAAAGCGCTTCATGCGGCGGTCAACCCGGTTGAAACTTTGTTCGTCATCGATGCCATGCTGGGTCAGGATGCGGTAAACACCGCTCAGGCATTTAATGAAGCCCTGCCGCTGACCGGTGTCGTATTGACCAAGATGGACGGCGACTCGCGCGGCGGTGCGGCATTGTCCGTACGCCATGTAACCGGCAAACCGATTAAATTTATCGGAGTCGGCGAAAAAATCAACGGCCTCGAACCTTTCCACCCCGACCGTCTTGCCAGCCGTATCCTCGGCATGGGCGACGTATTGACCCTGATTGAAGACGTTCAAAAAGGCATTGATGAAGAAGCCGCCACCAAAATGGCGAAAAAGCTGCAAAAAGGCAAAGGCTTCGACCTCAACGACTTTAAAGAACAAATCCAGCAGATGCGCAATATGGGCGGCTTGGAAAACCTGATGTCGAAAATGCCGGGCGAACTGGGTCAAATCTCGAAACAAATCCCCGAAGGAACGGCTGAAAAAGCGATGGGCAAAGTGGAAGCCATCATCAACTCAATGACCTCTAAAGAACGCGCCAACCCTGCCCTGCTCAAAGCCAGCCGCAAACGACGTATTGCAATGGGTGCGGGTACGACCGTGCAGGAAGTGAACAAATTGCTCAAACAGTTTGAACAAATGCAACAAATGATGAAGATGTTCAGCGGCAACGGTTTGGGCAAACTGATGCGCTTGGCCAAAGGCATGAAAGGAATGAAGGGAATGTTTCCCGGTCTTTAATGTTTGAAAACAAAAGCCGTCTAAAACGATTTTCAGACAGCTTTTTGTCTGTTACCATGTCTGCGCATCATTTCAAAACAGGTTGATGCACCATTTCTCGAATTTCCGAATAGCTGAAACATGCCTGCTCGTGCGATAATTTCACACCTGCAAAATCAAACAGTTATTCAGAAAAGCGTACCGATCCGGCTAGAGCAGTATAGTAAGTGCGTACCTTATGCCGGACCCGCATGTTGAAACATAAAGGAAATATTATGAACCGTCGTCAATTTTTGGGTAGTGCCGCTGCCGTCTCCCTGGCTTCTGCCGCCTCTTTCGCGCGTGCGCACAGCCATGCCGACCACCATCATCACGATATGCAGCCTGCCGCCGCATCCGCCTACACTGCCGTCCGCCAGACTGCAGCACACTGCATAGATGCCGGACAGGTTTGCCTGACACACTGCCTGTCTCTGCTTACCCAGGGCGATACGTCTATGGCCGATTGCGCGGTTGCCGTGCGCCAAATGCTTGCCCTATGCGGTGCGTTGCACGACCTTGCTGCACAAAATGCCCCTCTGACACGCGACGCGGCAAAGGTGTGCCTCGACGCATGCAAACAATGTTCCAAAGCCTGTAAAGAACATGCTGCCCACCACGCGGAATGCAAAGCATGTTACGAGTCCTGCCTTGACTGTATCAAAGAATGCGAAAAACTCGTTGCCTGATACTGAAAAATGCCGTCTGAATCCTTTTCAGACGGCATTTTTTGACCGCTAAATTATGCGCCGAACACTTTCAAACGTTCTGCAACAGGTTCAAAGACCTTTTCACCTGCCGCCCCTTCAATACCACCGATAACCATTTGTGCACGCAACAACCAGTTTTCGGGGATATTCCACGCTTTGGCAATCGCCGCATCGGGCAAGGGGTTGTAATGTTGCAGGTTTGCACCTATGCCGACCGCGGCAAGTGTCGTCCAGACGGCATACTGTACCATAGCGTTCGCCTGGTCCGCCCAAACGGGAAAGTTGGCGGCATAAGCAGGGAACTGCTCCTGCAAACCTTTGACAACATTTTGATCTTCATAAAACAAAATAGTTGCCGCACCCGCCTTAAACAGGTTCAATTTTTGTGCGGTCGGTTCAAAACTGTCGGCAGGCACGACGGCACGTAGCGCGTCTTCGACAAATTGCCACACCTTATCATGCTCTTCGCCAAACAGCACGACCACACGGGCAGATTGGGAATTGAACGAAGAAGGTGTATGCAAAACAGCATGTTCGACGATTTGGACAACTTCATCTTTGCCGACGGGCAGATTTTTATTTAACGAATAAATGGAACGGCGGCTTTCCGCAGCCTGTTGCAGAGATTGACGAGTCATTTCTTTTCCTCAAAAACATTTAACAAAATACACTTTAGGCAGTCCGGTTCAGGCTTTACGCTTGAAAAACAGCCTGTCCAGCGACCATACTCCGCCGCCCGTTGCCGCAATATAGAAGAATACGAAGCAGAACAGCACTGCAGACTCGCCGCCGTTGACAATCGGAAACAAAGCATTTCCGGAAGCGTGCGCCATAAAATAGGCAACCGCCATCTGGCCGGACAAAACAAACGCGGCAGGGCGCGTAAACAAGCCCAACACCAGCAAAATGCCGCCGACAATTTCTAAAATACCGGCAACCAGCATCAACCCTTCGGGCGAACCGCTGCCCATTTCAATGGGGAAGGCGAAGAATTTTGACGTACCGTGCAACAAAAACAGGTAGGCGGTTACGATACGCAAAACAGAAAGAAAAACAGAAAGCAAAACAGGTTGGATACGGTTGCAGCAATTGGACATAAAAGCTCCTTAAATATTCGTCACCTTTTGTACCGGTACAGTATAGATAATTCCTCCCCATAGATATATACTGCTTTTATTGAAACAATGTTTCCAAAAAAGAAACTATGGACACCCTGTTCAGCCTCAAGGTTTTCCGCCAAGTCGTCCAAAGCGGCGGCTTTACCCGCGCCGCCGACGCGCTCGGCATCTCCACCGCAATGGCAAGCAAACACGTCAGCCACTTGGAAAACACCGTCCAAGCCAAACTCCTGCACCGCAACAGCCGCAACCTCAGCCTGACCGAAGCCGGGGAAGAATACTACCGGCAATGCAGTTACGCGCTCGACACGCTCGACGATGCCGCGCAAAAAGCCGCCGGAGGGACGGAAAAACCGCAGGGGCTGCTGCGCATGACGATGCCGCTGTGGTTTGCCGGCAGCCTGATATGCAACTGGCTGGCGGAATACCGCGAACGTTATCCCGAAGTAACATTAGAACTGATTTTGGACAACCGCCACGTCGATTTGATTGCTGAAGGCGTGGATTTGGCGTTGCGCGTTTCCCAAACCCTTTCCCCTTCGCTAATCGCGCGCCCGCTGGCGGAAATCGAATTTGCCCTGCTTGCCTCGCCGGACTTCCTGATGCGCAACGGCGTACCGAAAACACCTGAAGAAGTCATGATGCTGCCCGCCGTCCTGCCGACCTACACCAACCAGCAGAAACTCGACATCACCCGCAAATCGGACGGCAAGAAATACCGGCTTGAACTGAACCCCGTCATCCGTACCGACAATACGCTGATGATGCGCGAAATGATTAAGGCGGGCGCGTGCATCGGGTATCAGCCATTTTGGGCGGTAGAACACGACTTGCGTTGCGGTACGCTGGTGCGCCTGCTGCCCGAATATACCGTCCCGACCGACCGCCTGAATGCCGTTTATGCGGACAGGGCATTCTTAAGCGCGAAGGTCCGCAGCTTCATCGATTTTCTGAACGAAAAAATTGAAAACAGAAAAGACTGCCGAAATGCCGTCTGAACACGCCGCCACTGTTGCACACGCTATGTATACGCTCGTCTGGTTCCGACAAAACCTCCGTATCCGCGACAACGCCGCCTTATGCGCCGCCGTTGCCGAAGGTTCGCCCATTATCGGCATTTGGATTGAAGATACCGAAATAGGCAATCTGCACCGGACTGCATTCTACCGCCAATCTGCCGCCGAACTTGCCCAAGGGCTTGCAGGGCATGGCATCCCGCTCTACACGGCTGCATCGTCATCCGGGCTGGTCCAACTTGCCGTCGGCTCCTCCGTCCGCACCGTCATCGCCGACGCATCCTGTACCTTTGCTGAAAAACTCGCCGACAATGCCCTTTGGCATGAGCTGGACAAACACGGTATCAGGCTGACCTTCGTCAATGACCGTTCCGTTTTCGACCAAACCGACCTGACACCAGACAACGGCACGGCACATACCGATTTCAACCGCTACCGCAAAGCATGGCTCGACCGCTTTTCCAAGCCCCCCCACGCCGATTCGGACATATTCGCGACATACCGCCAACCGTTCCCCGAAAACCTTTCCGCCCCGCAACCTTCCGCTCTTTCAGACGGCATCTTCCCAATACGGCGCGGCGGCAGCTCTGCAGCATGGAAGCAGTGGCAGACCTTTCTCAAACAGGCAGATTTTTATGATGTATTAAAAGATTTTCCTTCGCGCAAACACACATCGCTGATGAGCGCCTATCTGAATGCAGGCTGCCTCTCGCCGAGGCTGTTGGCACGGGAGGGCATCAGGTACCGCTTGGATTCGTGGACGGACAACCTGATCCGCCGCGACTTCTTCCTTCAGCTTGCCTTGCAGCACGCGGATGATGCCTCTTCAGACGGCAATCCGGAAAATACCCGATATCTGGCACTCTGGCAGCAGGGACAGACCGGGATCCCGATTATCGATGCCTCTATGCGCTGCCTATATAAGACGGGCGGCCTCCATCCCATACTGCGCCGGCTGTGCGCCGACTTCCTATGCCATACGCTTCGCGTGCCCCGTCATGAAGGCGAAGCATGGTTTGCCCGACAGCTGACCGATTTCGATGCAGCAATCAACCAAGGCAACTGGCGGCTTGCCGCCTCACGGCACACCTACCCCGACATTGCCGCCGCCGCACACAAGACCGACCCCGACGGTACCTTTGTCAGACGGCACATCCCCGAGCTTGCCCACCTGCCGGCGGCAGTCATCCATACCCCGTGGCGCGCCGCCGGCAGCATCGACACCCACGGCTATCCCGCCCATCCTGTCGCCGGTATTCCCTAAGCGGTACGGCAACCTAAAACAAATGCCGTCTGAACTTCCGTTTCAGACGGCATTGTGTCCGAATGACTCAATATCTTCCGCTTTTCTCACTTTCAATAATCAGGTATGCCCAAATCACCGCCACCCAAGCCGACACCGTTCCCATCGCCAGCAAAAAATGCTGCCAATCCGTCATCGGCGGTACAGAGCAACGGCCGCATTCGATTTCCGCGCCGCCCAACAACCGGTACAGCAGCATATCCGCAATCCAAAGCAACAACGGGTATTTCAAACGCTGCAACCAAAAAACCAACCACGTCCGCACGATTCACCTCACCCCCATTCCGACAACGATATTGTACCGCTTCCGTGCAATGTTAAAATAACCCCACTTCTACCGCCGTACAAAACGCCATGCTCACCGATTTAGAAAAAAACGCCATCCGCGACCATTACCAAAATATCGGCAAAAACCTGCCCGGTTTCCGTCCGCGCACTTCGCAGCGGGAAATGATTGCGGCGGTTGCCAACGCTTTTTCGCGGACATTGACGCGCGAAGAGGGCGGCGAGCCGCCCAAGCGCGAAGGCGAGAGCATTGCCGTAATCGAAGGCCCGACCGGCGTGGGTAAATCGCTTGCCTACCTGCTTGCGGGCGGCATCATGGCGCAAACACGCGGCAAGCGGCTGATTGTGAGCAGCGCGACGGTTGCCTTGCAGGAGCAGTTGGTAGACCGCGACCTGCCGTTTCTGGTCGAAAAAAGCGGTTTGGAACTGACCTTCGCACTTGCCAAAGGGCGCGGCCGCTATCTCTGCCCCTACAAACTCTATCAACTGACGCAAAGCAACGCCCAACAAAACCTGCTCGGCTTTGAAGCCCCCGCCGTCTTGTGGGACAGCAAACCCAAGCCCGAAGAATTGAAGCTGCTGCGCGACATCGCCGACGAATTTTCCGCCCGACGGTTCAACGGCGACCGCGACACTTGGCCGGAAAAAATCGATGACGCGATTTGGCTCAAAGTGACCAACGACCGCCACGGCTGCCTGAAAACCGCCTGTCCCAACCGTCCGGAATGCCCTTTTTACCTGGCACGCGATGTCTTGGAAACCGTCGATGTCGTCGTTGCCAACCATGACCTTCTGCTTGCCGACATCAGCATGGGCGGCGGCGTGATTCTGCCTGAGCCAGAAAAAAGTTTCTATTGCATCGACGAAGCGCACCACCTGCCCAAAAAAGCCCTCAGCCGTTTTGCCGCCGAACATTCATGGAATATTGCCGTTTGGACGCTGGAAAAACTGCCGCAGCTTACCGGCAAAATTGCCGCGCTTACCGATAAAGCCGAACTTGCCAACCTGGCCGACGAAGCCGCCGCATCCTTGCTCGACAGCCTGCATGAATGGCAATTCCATTTGGCGGAAGAGCCATCTTTAAGTCTGGGGGTGTCTGAAAACGACAGACGAACCAACAGCGAACCGACTTGGCTGTGGGAAGACGGCAAAATCCCCGAAGGCCTCGAAACCACCGTTTCCAATACGGCCATTGCTGCGCGCAGCCTGCTCAAACACGTTATCGGGCTGAACGATGCGCTTTCTGCCGCACGCCGCGAAAAAGAACAGGACGGCGCGCTCCTCGACCGCCTGACCAGCGAGTTCGGCCTTTTTATCTCCCGTATCGAACAAATCAGCGCAGTTTGGGATTTGCTCTCCACCGTCCCCCTCGAAGGCGAAGAGCCGCTGGCAAAATGGATAACCCGCCGCGCCGACGACAAAAACGACTACATTTTCAACGCCAGCCCCATCAGCAGCGCGTCCCACCTCGCCAACAGCCTGTGGCGGCGCGCGGCAGGCGCGGTATTGACCTCCGCCACCCTGCAATCCTTGGGCAACTTTAACCTGATGCTGCGCCAAACCGGGCTGCAATGGCTGCCCGAGACCACCACCCTCGCCCTCAAAAGCCCCTTTGACTTTGAAAAACAGGGCGAACTCTACATCCCCCCCATATACGCCAGCCCCAAAGACCCCGAAGCCCACACCGAAGCCATCATCGAATGGCTGCCCAAGCTTATTTCGCCCACCGAAGCCATCGGCACACTCGTCCTGTTTTCCTCGCGCAAACAAATGCAGGATGTCGCTCTGCGCCTGCCCGGAGACTACCTGCCGCTCTTGCTCGTACAAGGCGAATTACCCAAAGCCGTCCTCCTGCAAAAACACCACCAGGCCATAGAAGAAGGCAAAGCCAGCATCATCTTCGGACTCGACAGCTTTGCCGAAGGACTCGACCTGCCCGGCACCGCCTGCGTGCAAGTCATCATCGCCAAACTCCCCTTCGCCATGCCCGACAACCCCATCGAAAAAACCCAAAACCGCTGGATAGAACAGCGCGGCGGCAACCCCTTCATCGAAATCACCGTCCCCGAAGCCAGCATCAAACTCATCCAGGCCGTCGGCCGCCTCATTCGCACCGAACAAGACTATGGCCGCGTAACCATCCTCGACAACCGCATCAAAACGCAGCGGTACGGCCAACAATTATTAGCCGGCCTGCCACCGTTTAAAAGGATAGGGTAAACATACCGCCCTTCCCGCAACAGAAAGGAAAAATCATGAATTTCACCCGACTGCTCAACCAAGTCTTAAGCACGGTTCAAAAAAAAGGCAACACATTCTCCGACAGCCCGCTCAATTCATTCGGCGGAGGCGCGCTGGTTGCCGGTGTCGCCTCCATGCTGCTGAACGGTAAAAACCGCAAAACCATCACCAAAATTGGTTCGACCGCCGCTTTGGGCTACCTCGCCTACCGGGGCTATCAGATGTGGCAGCAAAACAAAGGGCGGGCAACCGTAACACAAAGCGATTTCCAACCTGCCGGAGAAACCGAAGAAACATACAGCCGCACCGTATTGCGCACCATGATAGCCGCCGCCGCTTCAGACGGCATGATAGACGAAGCCGAACGCCGGACTATCGAACAGGAAAGCGGCACAGACCCCGAAACTGCCGCATGGCTCGCCGCCGAATACCGCCTTCCCGCAAGCATCGAAGACATCGCCGCCTCCGTCGGCAACGATGAGGCGCTGGCGGCGGAGGCCTATCTGGCGGCAAGACTGGTATGTGCCGATTTGTCGCGGAAAGAAACCGTCTTCCTCGCCCGCCTGTCGCAAGCTTTGGAACTGGATGACAATCTGGTGGAAAACTTGGAAAGGCAATTGGGGTTTTGATTAAAAATTCCCTCCCGCAGGGGAGGGAAAAGCATCAAGAGAACAGTTATTTCCAACCACTGTCTCTCAAAACGGCAAATGAGAACCGTCCACCGACCCGAACGGGAAACGGCACACGGCAGCATACGACGGCACAAACGATATCGGACGGCAAATCAGGTTACTGCAATGCGTTGCCGTGTGAATGCTTGAGCAAGCTTTCATGTTTGTGGAATTCCCGCCCCATATAATAGGAACCGAATTCCGTCAGGTGATCCTGGTCGCTATAAAGATAACAGCCGTGTATTTCGACCGTGTTTTTAGGAAGGTATTTCTGTGCGTCAACCCAATACACATTGGGGATATCTTTAACCAAATCAAATACCGCTTTATTGCTCTTTTCAATATTGCCCATGGCTTGAATAGGTTGGAGATATTGGTTTATAGCAAATCTTTTCAATTTTTCCTCCCTCAGGGGCGAACGGCTGATTGATGTGTTGTTTGCAAAAACATAGACGGGTTTGACGGCAGCTATCCTTATGTCCCGGTATTTTAAAAATGCCGTCTGAACGCGCGTTCAGACGGCATCGGTTTTAATAAGCACTCAAATCCGTTTCGCCAACGCTTCAGCCTTGCCCACATACAGTGCGGGGGTCAGCTCAAGCAATTTTGCTTTGGCTTCGGTAGGGATTTCCAGCGATTCGATGAAGACTTTCAGCACTTCGGGCGTAATGCCGTCTTTACCGCGCGTCAGGTCTTTCAGCTTCTCGTAAGGATTGGCGACACCGTAACGGCGCATTACGGTTTGAATCGGCTCGGCGAGCAGCTCCCAAGTGGCATCCAAATCGGCGGCAAGCGCGGCAGGGTTGGGTTCGAGCTTGTTCAGGCCGCGCAGGTGAGCAGCGAAACCCAACACGGCATAGCCCACGCCCACGCCCATATTGCGCAGGACGGTGCTGTCGGTCAGGTCGCGCTGCCAACGGGAAATCGGCAGTTTTTCGGACAAAAAGCCCAATACGGCGTTGGACATGCCGAGGTTGCCCTCGGAGTTTTCAAAGTCGATGGGGTTGACTTTGTGCGGCATAGTGGAAGAACCGACTTCGCCTGCTTTGACTTTTTGTTTGAAGTAACCCAAAGAAATGTAGCCCCAAACATCGCGGTTGAAGTCGATCAGAATCGTGTTGATGCGGCTGAGGGTTTGGAAGAATTCAGCCATGTAGTCGTGCGGTTCGATTTGGATGGTGTAGGGGTTGAAGGTCAGGCCGAGGCTGATTTCGACAAAGTTGCGGCAGTGGGTTTCCCAATCGACGTCGGGATAGGCGACCATGTGGGCATTGTAGTTGCCGACCGCGCCGTTGATTTTGCCGAGGAATTCTTGCGCTTGCAGGTTTTTAAACTGACGTTGCAGGCGGTACACGATATTGGCGATTTCTTTACCAAGTGTGCTTGGTGTAGCAGGCTGGCCATGCGTGCGGCTCATCATAGGAACGGCAGCCAACTCATGCGCCATGCCGGTCAGCTTCTCGATAATTTCGGCCAGCTTCGGCAGCAAAACAGCCTCACGCGCTTCTTGCAGCATTAAAGCGTGGGACAGGTTGTTGATGTCTTCGCTGGTGCAGGCGAAATGGATGAACTCGCCGGCAGCGGCGACTTCGGGCACTTCGGCAAAACGTTTTTTCAGCCAATATTCGATAGCTTTGACATCATGATTGGTCGTGGCTTCGATGGCTTTGACGGCGGCTGCGTCTTCCAATGAAAAGTTTTCGATGACTTTGTCGATTTCGGCAAGCGTTCCGGCACTAAAGGGCGGTACTTCGACAATCTTCGGCTCGGCGGCCAGGGCTTTGAGCCAGTTTAATTCGACTTTAACGCGCGCCTTCATCAGGCCGTACTCTGAAAAAATCGGGCGCAATGCTTCAACGGATTGGGCATAACGGCCGTCTAAAGGGGAAAGCGAGGCGATGGGGTTGATCATATCGGCATCCTGTTCGGAAAAGACATCAAGAAATGTTAAATTGTTTGCAATTATACATGATTTTGCAGGGCATCATGCCGTCTGAAGCCCGTTTTCCGACAGATACGCAACGATTTCTTCTTCATCGTCCGATATGGCGAACAAAGAGGCTGCCCCTTCGGAAATCAGACCGCGCGCCAAAAGCTGCGCGTTTATCCACTCCGCCAGACCCGACCAAAATGTCTTCCCGACCAAAACGACCGGACGCGGCGGTACTTTGCCCGTCTGCACCAAGGTTAGGATTTCAAACAATTCGTCCAGCGTCCCGAAGCCGCCCGGCATCACGACATATGCTTGGGAATAGCTGAAAAACACCGCCTTGCGTTCGGCAAAACGGGAAAACCGCAAGGCGATGTCCTGATACGGATTCGGTTTCTGCTCGTGCGGCAGGGCAATGTTCAGCCCCACCGAAACCGATTTCCCTGCAAACGCGCCCTTGTTTGCCGCCTCCATAATCCCCGGCCCCCCGCCCGAAATGACGGCAATGCCCGAATCCGACAGCCGCCTCGCCAAACGGCAGGCAAACGCATAATCCGCATGATTCTGCGGCGTGCGCGCGCTGCCGAAGATACTGACTGCCGGAAACACGCCCACCAATGCTTCGTCTGCCTGCCTGCGTTCGGCATCATAACGTGCCTGCTCCGGCACACGGTTTGTATTCCCCATTCCGTCCTCCGTTTAAAAACAACGATTGTACCTGCAGGAACACGATACAATAACCGTTTTTTTGCCATGCTCGACATCATCTACCGCGACGGCCGCACCGTTGCCGTCAACAAGCCCGCCGGAATGCTCGTCCACCGTTCGTGGTTGGACAGCCGCGAAACCGTCTTCGCCATGCAGACGCTGCGCGACCAAATCGGACAACACGTCTACCCCGTCCACCGCCTCGACCGCCCCACATCCGGCGTCCTCCTGTTTGCACTCGACCCTGAAGCCGCCCGCCTGCTGACGCAGCAGTTCGAACAAAAAAACATACGCAAAACCTACTGGGCAATCGTGCGCGGACACCTGCCTTCAGACGGCATCATCGACTATCCACTCAAATACTGCCCCGACAAAATTGCCGAAGCGCATACCGAATCCGTCATACAGGACGCGCAAACCGCCTGCCGCTGCATCGCCCGAACCGAGCTGCCCTTCCAATCCGCACTGCGCTACCCGACCTCGCGCTACTCGTGGGCGGAGCTGACGCCGCATACAGGGCGCAAGCACCAGCTCCGCCGCCACATGAAACACATCTTCCACCCCATCGTCGGCGACACCAACTACGGCGACCTGCGCCAAAACCACGCCGTTGCCGCGCACCTCGGCACGCAACGCCTCATGCTCCACGCCAGTTCCTTGACCTTCCGAAGCCCCGACGGCGGACAGACCGTAACCGCCCTTGCCGAAACCGACAGCCAATGGGCGGTCTGGCTGGAACAGTTCAAATAGGCGCGCCAACCCTCCCCAAACCTTTTTTCAGACGGCATTTTCGGTAATCTGCTAAAATCGCCCGCTTGAGTTTCCACAGAAAAATCCGAAAAATGAATATTTTTTACGAAGAGTCCGGCCAATTCAAAGTTGCCTCCATCGTCCAAAAAAACGACGCCACCTACCAAGTCGATACCCAACACGGCAAACGCACCAAAGTGAAGGCAAACAATGTCTTTGCCGAGTTTGACGGCGATATGGCGGCGTTTTTGGAAAACACACAGGCGCAGGCGGCAGACATCGACACCGATTTATTGTGGGAAGTGTGCGGCGAAGAAGAATTTTCCGCCGAGGCGATTGCCGAAGAATATTACGGCCATGCGCCGACCAAAACCGAGCTGGCGGCGACTTTGATTGCGCTTTACGCCGCGCCGATGTATTTCTATAAAAAAGCCAAAGGCGTGTTCAAAGCCGCACCCGAAGAAACCTTAAAACAGGCGCTTGCCACCATCGAACGCAAAAAACAGCAAGACGCGCAAATCGACGCTTGGGCGGAAGCCTTGAAACGCGGCGAGATGCCGTCTGAAATCGCGGCGGATTTGAAAACCATCCTGCACGCGCCCGACAAGCAGTCGCTGACCTACAAAGCCTTTACCAAAGCCGCCGACGCACTAAAAATCTCCACCTACGAATTGGCGAAAAAAACGGGCGGCATTACGTCCATTCCCCAATACCTGCAAGACGGCTTTGAAATTAAATATTTCCCCAAAGGAACAGGCTTCCCCGACCTTGCCCTTCCTGAAATGCCCGACTTGCCCAAGGCCGACGTTACCGCCTTTTCCATTGACGACGAATCGACCACCGAAGTGGACGATGCTTTAAGCCTGACTGACTTGGGCAACGGCACAAAACGGGTCGGCATCCACATCGCCGCGCCGTCGCTTGCCATTAAACCAGGCGACAAAATGGAAAAAAACATCATGGAACGCTTAAGCACGGTTTATTTCCCCGGCGGCAAAATCACCATGCTGCCCGAAAACTGGATTGCCGCGTTCAGCCTTGATGCGGGCGCGTACCGTCCTGCCGTCAGCATTTATTTTGATGTAGACAGCGAGTTCAACGTCGGCGCGCCGACCTGCAAAATCGAAGCCGTCAATATCGCCGAAAACCTGCGCATCCAAGCCATCGAGCCGCATTTCAACGCCGAAACCGGCTTGGACGAAGCCGGCGAAATGATGTTCGCCCACCATCAAGACCTGATTTGGTTCCACCAATTCGCCGTCGCCATGCAAAAAGCGCGCGGCAAATACGAGCCCAACCGCGCGCCGCAATACGATTACAGCATCGAATTGGATGGGGAAGGCAACGTATCCGTCGTCCGCCGAGAACGCGGTTCGCCCATCGATACGCTGGTCAGCGAGATGATGATTCTTGCCAACAGCACTTGGGCGCAAATGCTGGATGAAAACGAGCTGCCCGGCCTTTTCCGCGTCCAACCGGCAGGCAAAGTGCGCATGAGCACCAAATCCGAGCCGCACATCGGCATGGGCGTACAACATTACGGCTGGTTCACCTCGCCGCTGCGCCGCGCCGCCGACTACATCAACCAAAAACAGCTGATCAGCCTGATCAACGACACTGCCGAACCGCTGTATCAAAACAGCGATGCCGAGCTTTTTGCCGCGCTGCGCGACTTTGATGCCGCCTATACAGCCTACGCCGACTTCCAACGCCAAATGGAAGCCTACTGGAGCCTCGTCTATCTGCAACAGCAAGGCACAAGCGAGCTGACCGCGACCATCCTCAAAGAAGACCTCGTCCGCATCGAAGGCCTGCCGCTGGTCACGCGCGCGACCGGTATTCCGTTTGACGCGCTGCCTAAATCGCAGGCATTGTTCAAAATCACTGAATTGGATGCCGAGAAGCAGTTTGTCTCGCTCAACTACATCAAGGCAGTCGCACCCGCGGGTACAACGGCAGGCAATGCCGTCTGAACCCCGATACGGCAAACTCCGGCAACAAAAAACGGACGGCAAATATGCCGTCCGTTTTTACTTTCATCCCCGATTTATGGGGCAAGTTTTCCGACGCATCCTGTCAAAAAATCCCATTATTTTCAAATGTTTAAAAGTTAAAAAGGTTAAATTTTTTCTTAACAATCAAAACATTATTTGACGGAACCTTAACTTAAAGAGCAGCCGGGAAACGGTCTTTTCGCCGTCCACCGGAAAACTTTTACGGCGTTTGTTTATTTTTTTTAATATGTTCCACCGCTTCGTCCGCCTGTCTACCGCCGCAGTTTGAAAAAGCCGTGCCGCCCGAAGGTTGTCGGGACGGCACGGCTTTTCAGTCACGACCGTTTCAGCGGATGTCCACGTAGGCACCAGAATGCAGGTCGCGCAACAGGTCGGCGGTCGCACGCTCCGCTTTCTGTTGGAAAATATACTGGCGCACGGCGTTGCGGACACGTTCCTGAGGCGTGCCGGCCTCGCGTACTTCGTTCAGCTTGATGATGTGCCAGCCGAACTGGGTGCGTACGGGCGCGCTGACTTGGCCGGGTTTGAGGCTGCGGACGGTTTCTTCAAAGGCGGGAACCATTACGCCGTCGGCAAACCAGCCCAAGTCGCCGCCGTTGCCCGCGCTCGCGTCTTGCGAATATTGGCGCGCCAGGCTGGAAAAGTCTGTGCCGCTGCGTGCCTCTCCGTAGATTTTGCGGATGGTGCTTTCTGCACCGACGGCGGCGTTTTCGCTGTCGGCCTTAATCAGGATGTGTTGGGCGCGGTATTGGCGCATCGGCTCGCCTTCGGGCAGGGTAACGCCCTGTTTCTGCGCTTGTTCGATAAAGTGGTCAACCTCTGCCTCGCTTACCCGGCTGTTCTGCATCACTGCCTGCTGGCGGACTTTTTCAGCAATAATGCTGTCGGCAAGTTCGCGGCGTTGTTCGGCAGACAGGTTCTTAAGCGAGGGGTTTTGCGCGGCGACGGCGGCAATTTCTGCCTCACTTGCCTGAATGTTGCGGCGTTTGCCCGCCTGTACGATCAGGGATTGGTTGACCAGCTGCATCAGTACTTGTTCGGTCAATGCCGTATCGCTGATTTGTACGCCTTTGGGCAGGTTGGCCTTGGCATCGGCAACAGCCTGTGCCAGCCTGCGGCGTGTGATGACTTCGTTGTCGGCAACGGCGGCGATGCCGTCTGAAAAGTGTATGCCGCCTTCCTGTTGCGCGGTTTCTTGGCGTGCCGTCTCCGCCGGCTTGGCGGCTTTGGCGGCAGGTGCGGGTTTTGCCACACGGGGTGCCGCTTGGCTGTAGGAGGCGCTCAGCAGTGCGGCGGCTATCATCAGGGTTTTTATCTTCATCGATATTTCCTTATCGGTTGGATTCCGCACTTGGGTTCGGCGGAATCGGGGTTGTTCGTCGGACGGCAGGTTCGTTGGAACAGGACGGGGATTCGGTCTGTTTACGGCTGCGTTTTGCGCCTGCCTGAAAGGTCCAGATTCGGGATATAGCCGGGTACGGCAATGTCCATCGTGCCTTTGGGAACCCTGCCGATATTGCTTAAGTCTTTTAATTGCAGGGTAAGGAAGACGGCGTTTTTGTAGGTGTTCTCTCCGGTAACGTAACGTTGCGCATACATGCCGGCGCTCCAGCAGCCGCAACTGCTCCGATATTCGGCACCCGCCAGCATTTCTATCGGTTTTTTGGCTTCAAAACCGTAGTTGTAGCGGGCGACGGCCGACAGGTTGCGCGTCAGCGGCCATTGTGCGGACAGGTCGAGCTGGCTGAGTTTGTCGTAAAAATAGGAACCGTCGGCCTGCAGGTAGATTTTTTCATTGCGCCCGTATTTGTAACGGGCGTTCAATACTTTGCCAGGCTCGTGCAGGTAACTGATGCCGACGGTGTAATTTTCGGCGCGTTTGTCGTTTTGGTTGTAATGGATGCTGCTGTCGAAGGTGAAACGGCCGCCTATGCCGCCGGATGCGAATGCCACCCAGTCGGAACGGTTGCGCGGATTCCTGCCGATGCTGCCGTCAAGCATGACTGCGTCGTTCTTGAAATAGAACTTCTGACCGATGCCGGCGCGGAACCGTTCTTCTCCGGTCGCGTTGTCGAGAATACGGCTCTGCACGGCGGCGGAAAGGCTGTTTGCGGCGTTAATCCTGTCGTTGCCGTAATAGAGGTTTTCACGGAACAGCTGACCGTAGCCAAAACTGTTTTCGGATGAGTCGAAATTGGGCAGGTCGTTTTGTGATTTGGCCGGGATATAGTTGTAGAACAGGCGCGGTTCGAGGGTTTGCAGGACTTCTCCGCCGAACAGCCGCGTATTCCGCTCGAAGGTTGCGCCGCTGTCGATATTGACAATGGGCAGCACGCGGCTGACGCGGCGCGGCTCTTTGCCGTCGAAGCGGTTAAGGCTGTAATAGGTGGCGTGCAGCCCAAGCTTGGGCCGGATATAACCCCAGCTGCTGCCGAACTCCCATTTGACACCGGGATACACGACTAGGCGGCTGCCGTCTTGACGGCTGTTGTGGCTGAAGCGGGTAAATTGTGCGGATACGCCAACTTGCGCTCTGCCTGTATTTTTACGCCACTCGGCCGAAAGGCGCGGCATGAGGGCATACGGTTCGTCTTTATAGCCGTTTTGGTTGGCCAGCGTCTGGAATTTTTGTGCCGACAATCCGACGTTCAAAATGCCGCCAGCCGCCTTGCCGCTGTAATCCAGCCATACCTGCCGGTTGAGGTTGATGTTGCTGGCTATTTCTTCGCTGCCGTAAAAGTCGCGGTAGTAGCCGCTGTCGGAAACCCCGTTGAAATCTACGCCTGCTTGGGTTGTTTCGGAAATCTTATGCTTATGCTGCCATTTCGCCTGATAACGGTTGCTCATACCGCTTTTTTTGTCGTGCGGCAGCCAGGTCAGGTCGGACTGTCCGCTGTAATCCGGCCGCAGGTAGCGGAACTGTCCGTCAAATACCGCGCCCCGCGCGCCGATTACGCCGGCGGACAGGGTGGCATCGAAATTGGGGGCAAGGTTGAAATAATAGGGGACGGAAAGGGAAATGCCGTCTGAACCGGTGGACAGGGAGGGAATGAGCAGGCCGCTTTTGCGGTTGCCGTTCAGCGGGAAGTCCGCCCAAGGCGTATAGAAAAGGGGAACGCCTCCGAATACGAACGAGGCATCCTTGGCAACGCCCACACCCTGTTCCTGATCGGCTTCGACGGAAGCGGCCTTGATATACCAGCCGGCATCGCCTGTGGAACAGGTGTTGAATTGGGTTTCCGTCAGTTTGTAATGTCCCTCGCCCACCATTTCGGCCGTGCGGCTGACGCTTTGCAGCCGCCGCCCGTCGCGCTCGTCTTCCATGCGGACATTGTACGCCTCACCGGTCTGGCGGGCGAGGTTATAGGTCAGCGTTTCACCCTGAATCAACGTACCGTCCTGCTTGAGGGCGAAACGGTCTCCCGCGGTAACGGTTTCGCCGGCCTGGTCGTAATCCGCCCAGTCGGCATTAAGGGTTGCCCGGTTACGTTCGACAACGACGTCGCCCTCCGCGCGTACCTTGACCTGCGACTGCCCTTCCACCTTGTCGGCGACAATTCGCGTGTGGTTTTCGGGCACAGGCCCTTCGCCGCTTCCTTTGACGGCAGATTCGGTTTTTTCGGGTTTGCCGCTTTCGTTACTGCAAAACAGGCAGGTCGAACCGAGGCTCAGGCCGGCAGGCTGCATGGGTTCGGACACGCTCCGAACGCTTCCTCCGGCGGTCGGATTGTCCGTTTCCTCCGCCGCAACGGCATCGGCGGCGGCGCAATGCGTGCCGAAGCAGAAGCCCAATGCCAGCACCAGTGGTTTGAGTGAAAATAAACGAGCCAAAATTGCCCCTCAAGTCGGTTTGCCAGTTAGAATAGCGTTTATTGTAACCTGAAATGCTTTAGTACTGTTATGCAACGACAAATCGAACTGAAAAATTGGCTTCAGACCGTCTATCCCGACCGCAGTTTCGAACTGGCCTTTGCGGCGGCGGATGCTGATTTCCGCCGCTATTTCCGTGCAACGTTTTCAGACGGCAGCAGCGTCGTCTGCATGGATGCGCCGCCCGACAAGATGAGTGTCGCACCTTATTTGAAAGTGCAGAAACTGTTTGACATGGTCAATGTGCCGCAGATATTGCACGTGGACACGGATTTGGGGTTTGTGGTATTGAACGACTTGGGCAATACGACGTTTTTAACCGCGATGCTTCAGGAACAGGGCGAAACGGCGCACAAAGCGCTGCTGCTGGAGGCCATCGGCGAGCTGGTCGAATTGCAGAAGGCAAGCCGTGAAGGGGTTTTGCCCGAATATGACCGTGAAACGATGTTGCGCGAAATCAACCTGTTCCCGGAATGGTTTGTCGCAAAAGAATTGGGGCGCGAATTAACATTCAAACAACGCCAACTTTGGCAGCAAACCATCGATACGCTGCTGCCGCCCCTGTTGGCGCAGCCCAAAGTCTATGTGCACCGCGACTTTATCGTCCGCAACCTGATGCTGACGCGCGGCAGGCCGGGCGTTTTAGACTTCCAAGACGCGCTTTACGGCCCGATTTCCTACGATTTGGTGTCGCTGTTGCGCGATGCCTTTATCGAATGGGAAGAAGAATTTGTCTTGGACTTGGTTATCCGCTACTGGGAAAAGGCGCGGGCTGCCGGGCTGCCCGTCCCCGAAGCGTTTGACGAGTTTTACCGCTGGTTCGAATGGATGGGCGTACAGCGGCACTTGAAGGTTGCAGGCATCTTCGCACGCCTGTACTACCGCGACGGCAAAGACAAATACCGTCCGGAAATCCCGCGTTTCTTAAACTATCTGCGCCGCGTATCGCGCCGTTATGCCGAACTCGCCCCGCTCTACGCGCTCTTGGTCGAACTGGTCGGCGATGAAGAACTGGAAACGGGCTTTACGTTTTAAACCCAATCAAAATGCCGTCTGAAAACCAAGTTTCAGACAGCATTTTTCAAACGGGCTTACTGCGCGGCTTTTTGTTCTTCGCGTACTTTGTCCGCCAAAAGGTCGATGGTGTTCATACCGGACTCCCAGTCGGCAAATTCGACTTTATATTTGCCGCCGACGATAACTGTGGGCGTACCGTCGATTTGGAAGGTTTCGGTCAGCTCCTGCATTTTGTCGGCGCGCGCCTGGCTTTCGGGAGATTCGTAGGCGGCAAGGACTTTTTTGCCGTCAAAGGCGGTTTGTTCGCCCAGCCATTTTTTGAGGACTTCCGGCTCTTGCAGCTTAATTTTCTGATTAACCATCGCATCGAAAATATGGCTGTTCGCCACATCTTTGCTTTCGGCGGCAGCCATATCGACGGCGGCGGCAAGGCGGGCGAGCGGCAGCATCTCTTTTTGCCAGACGACATGCTCGGTACGCAGGTACATATCGTCTTTAAAAGACTTGGCGTGTTTGCTCAAAACAGGTTCGAGGTGGGCGCAGTGCGGGCAGAAATAGCCGAAAAACTCAAGGACTTCAACCTTGCCTGCCTGCTGTTGGGGAATCGGGTTGGAAAGGACGGTATAGTTTTGCCCTTCAACCAGCCCTGCCGGGGCGGCGGCTGCCGAAGCGGCAGGCGCGCTATCGGCGGGGACGCTGGTTTGGACTTTGCTGTCGCACGCGGCAAGGGCGAACAGGGCGGCAACGCCGAGGGCAAAGTGTCTGGATTTCATACGGCTCTCCGTGATGTTGGAAATAAATCGGATATTGGTATTTTATTGTATTTTCGCGTGTTGATACAGTTTGTCTCTGGAAAAGGAAGCTTTCGTATCGGGAAACCGGTTCGGACGGCATGAAACCCTATGCCGTCTGAACCGGTTTCTGTCGTACAATACGCGCCGTTGCCCCAAACGGGTACGACTGTTGAGGAACAATGATGAATATGCTGGGAGCTTTGGCAAAAGTCGGCAGCCTGACGATGGTGTCGCGCGTTTTGGGATTTGTGCGCGATACGGTCATTGCGCGCGCATTCGGTGCAGGCATGGCGACGGATGCGTTTTTTGTCGCGTTCAAACTGCCCAACCTGCTTCGCCGCGTGTTTGCGGAGGGGGCGTTTGCCCAAGCGTTTGTGCCGATTTTGGCGGAATATAAGGAAACGCGTTCTAAAGAGGCGACGGAGGTTTTTATCCGCCATGTGGCGGGGATGCTGTCGTTTGTGCTGGTCATCGTTACCGCGCTGGGCATACTTGCCGCACCTTGGGTGATTTATGTTTCCGCACCCGGTTTTGCCAAAGATGCCGATAAATTTCAGCTCTCCATCGATTTGCTGCGGATTACGTTTCCTTATATCTTATTGATTTCACTTTCCTCTTTTGTCGGCTCGGTACTCAATTCCTATCATAAATTCAGCATTCCGGCGTTTACGCCCACGTTCCTGAACGTGTCGTTTATCGTATTCGCGCTGTTTTTCGTGCCGTATTTCGATCCTCCTGTTACCGCGCTGGCTTGGGCGGTTTTTGTCGGCGGCATTTTGCAACTCGGCTTCCAACTGCCCTGGCTGGCGAAACTGGGTTTTTTGAAACTGCCCAAACTGAATTTCAAAGATGCGGCGGTCAACCGCGTCATGAAACAAATGGCACCTGCAATTTTGGGCGTGAGCGTGGCGCAGATTTCTTTGGTTATCAACACGATTTTCGCGTCTTATCTGCAATCTGGCAGCGTTTCATGGATGTATTACGCCGACCGCATGATGGAGCTGCCCAGCGGCGTGCTGGGGGCTGCACTCGGTACGATTTTGCTGCCGACTTTGTCCAAACACTCGGCAAACCAAGATACGGAACAGTTTTCCGCCCTGCTCGACTGGGGTTTGCGCCTGTGCATGCTGCTGACGCTGCCGGCGGCAGTCGGACTGGCGGTGTTGTCGTTCCCGCTGGTGGCAACCTTGTTCATGTACCGCGAATTCACGCTGTTTGACGCGCAGATGACGCAACATGCGCTGATTGCCTATTCTTTCGGTTTAATCGGTTTGATCATGATTAAAGTGTTGGCACCCGGCTTCTATGCGCGGCAAAACATCAAAACGCCCGTCAAAATCGCCATCTTCACGCTCATCTGCACGCAGTTGATGAACCTTGCCTTTATCGGCCCACTGAAACACGTCGGACTTTCGCTTGCCATCGGTCTGGGAGCGTGTATCAATGCGGGATTGTTGTTCTTCCTGTTGCGCAAACATGGTATTTACCGGCCCGGCAAGGATTGGGCGGCGTTCTTGGCAAAAATGCTGCTCTCGCTCGCCGTGATGGGAGGCGGCCTGTATGCCGCCCAAATCTGGCTGCCGTTCGACTGGACACACGCCGGCGGAATGCAAAAGGCCGCCCGGCTCTTCATCCTAATTGTCATCGGAGGCTGTCTGTATTTCGCATCACTGGCGGCACTGGGCTTCCGTCCGCGCCATTTCAAACGGGTGGAAAGCTGACCGATGCCGATATCCTTTTTTGGAAAACGCTTTTTCCGCGTATCCTTCCTGCCTGCCGCCGTACTGCTGCCGATTTTTGCGCTCATTGCCCGCACCGTCGCTTCAGACGGCATGCTCCCGTATGAAGAAACGCTGATGAGGCAGGTTCGTGCCGTTACGCCCAATACGTTTTACCCTGTCGCGCTCGTACTGCATTATTTGGGCAAAACCGCCGTCGCCGTACCGCTGGTTACATTCGCCTGCGCGTGCCTCTGCCGCTTGGGGCGTTGGCGCGAAGCGGTGTTCTGCGCCCTGTCCGCCCTGCTGCCCACGCTGAATATGCTGCTGCTGAAAGCATGGTTTGCGCGTCCGCGCCCGCAGCTCTGGACGCACCTTGTCGAAGAGGGCAATTTTTCCTTCCCCAGCGGACACAGCACGTTTTCCGCCACCGTCGCCGTCATGCTGACCGTCTGCTTCCGGCATACGCCCTACCGCCGCGCCGTACTGTCCGTCGGCATCCTGTTTGCCCTGCTGACAGGGTTCTCGCGCATATATTTGGGCGTACATTATCCCTCGGACGTTTGGGCCGGTTGGATAAACGGGCTGCTGTGCGCGCTGACCGCCTATTGCATCATCATGCCGTCTGAAAACAGAAAAACCGATACCTTATGATTTTGACACCGCCGGACACACCGTTTTTCCTCCGCAACGGCAATGCCGACACGCTGGCCGCCAAATTCCTGCAACGCCCCGCACCCGCATACCGCCGCGAGCTGCTTCCCGACAGCACGGGTAAAACCAAAGTCGCCTACGACTTTTCAGACGGCATTTCGCCCGATGCGCCGCTGGTCGTGCTGTTTCACGGGTTGGAGGGCGGCAGTGGCAGCCATTACGCGGTCGAACTGATGCTCGCGGTACGCGATCGGGGTTGGAACGGCGTAGTCGTCCATTTCCGCAGCTGCGGCGGCGTAGCGAACACCGCCCCGGTGTTCTACCACTTGGGCGATACCGCCGAAATCGCCTTTACTTTGGACACGCTCGCCGCGCGTTACCGTGAAATATACGCCGTCGGCGTATCGCTGGGCGGCAACGCGCTGGCAAAATATTTGGGTGAACAGGGCGAAAACGCGCTGCCGCAAGCCGCCGCCGTCATCTCCGCCCCCGTCGATGCAGAGGCGGCAGGCAGCCGCTTCGACAGCGGCATCACGCGGCTGCTCTACACGCGCTACTTCCTCCGCACACTGATACCCAAAGCACGTTCGCTCCAAGGTTTTCAGACGGCATTTGCCGCAGGGTGCAAAACACTGGGCGAGTTTGACGACCGTTTCACCGCACCGCTGCACGGCTTTGCCGATCGGCACGACTACTACCGCCAAACTTCCTGCAAACCGCTGCTCAAACACGTTGCCAAACCGCTGCTCCTGCTCAACGCCGCCAACGACCCCTTCCTGCCGCCCGAAGTGCTGCCGACACCGGACGAAGTGTCCGAAGCCGTTACCCTGTTCCAGCCGGCACACGGTGGTCATGTCGGCTTTGTCAGCAGCACCGGCGGCAGGCTGAACCTGCAATGGCTGCCGCAGACCGTCCTGTCCTATTTCGACAGCTTCCGCACAAACAGTCGTTAACGGTTTGATGCTAATATTCCCCCTTTCCCCGGACAAATACGGAACACGACATGACCGACATCCTCAATAAAATCCTTGCCACCAAAGCACAGGAAGTTGCCGCCCAAAAAGCCGCCGTCAACGCCGAACACATCCGCGCACTTGCTGCAGAAGCCGCGCCCGTCCGCAGCTTCATCGATTCGATACGCGGCAAACACCGCCTAAACCTGCCCGCCGTCATTGCCGAAATCAAAAAGGCAAGCCCGAGCAAAGGCCTGATCCGTCCGGACTTCCGACCGGCCGAGATTGCACGCGCATATGAAAACGCCGGAGCGGCGTGTTTGTCCGTACTGACCGACGAACCCTATTTCCAAGGTTCGCCCGAATACCTCAAACAGGCGCGCGAAGCCGTATCGCTGCCCGTGCTGCGCAAAGACTTCATCATCGACGAATATCAGGTTTATCAGGCGCGCGCATGGGGGGCGGATGCCGTCCTGCTGATTGCCGCAGCACTGGAACAGGAACAATTGGAACGCTTTGAAGCGGTGGCGCACGAATTGGGCATGACCGTCCTGCTCGAGCTGCACGATGAAACCGAATTGGAAAAATGCCGCAACCTGACCACGCCGTTGTGGGGCGTAAACAACCGCAACCTGAGGACTTTTGAAGTCTCCCTCGACCAAACCCTGTCGCTGCTGCCCGCACTGGAAGGCAAAACCGTCGTTACCGAAAGCGGCATTACGGGTAAGGCGGATGTGGAATTTATGCGGGCGCGCGGCGTGCACACCTTCCTGATCGGCGAAACGTTCATGCGTGCCGACGATATTGAGGCGGAAGTGGGTAAACTCTTCTAAATCCCGATTTCAGACGGCATATTGCCGCCGACCGATCAACATCCTTACCGAGCACGGAACCATCATGCACCGACCGACCGCCAAACAGATTTTGCACGAAGTATTCGGTTATCCCGAATTTCGCGGCAGGCAGGAGGCTATCGTCAATGCTTTGGCCGGTGGCGAGAGTTTGATGGTGCTGATGCCGACGGGCGGGGGCAAGTCTTTGTGTTACCAGATTCCGGCGCTGATGCGCGAAGGCGTGGCGGTTGTCGTATCGCCGCTGATTGCGCTGATGAACGACCAAGTGGCCAGCCTGCATGTGGCCGGGATTGAAGCGGCGGCAGTCAACAGCGGCACATCGGCAGATGAGGCGCGCGAGATTGCCGACAAGCTTGCCCAAGGCCGTCTGAAACTGCTTTATGTCGCACCGGAACGCTTGGTTACCGACCGCTTTTTACGTTTTCTCGACCAACAAACCGTCAGTCTGTTTGCCATTGATGAGGCGCATTGCGTCAGCCAATGGGGACACGATTTCCGCCCCGAATACCAACAGCTCGGCATGCTTGCCGAACGCTATCCGAACGTCCCGCGCATCGCCCTGACCGCTACCGCCGATGCGGCTACGCGCGCCGACATCAAGCATTATCTGCACTTGGACGATGCGCCCGAATTTGTCTCCAGCTTCGACCGCCCGAATATTTATTATCAGGTTATCGAAAAAAACAACGGCAAAAAACAATTGCTGGATTTCATCCGTAAAGAAATGACGGGGCAAAGCGGCATTGTGTATTGCTTAAGCCGCAAAAAGGTTGAAGATGTGGCGCAGTTTTTGCGTGAAAACGGATTAAACGCGATTCCGTATCATGCCGGTTTGAGCATGGACGTGCGCGAGGAAAACCAACGCCGCTTTACGCATGAAGACAATATTATCGTGGTGGCGACCGTGGCGTTCGGCATGGGCATAGACAAACCCGACGTGCGCTTTGTCGCCCATCTCGATATGCCCCAGAGTGTCGAACATTTCTATCAGGAATCGGGGCGCGCCGGCCGGGACGGGCTACCAGCCGTGAGCTGGCTGTGTTACGGTTTGAACGATTGGGTGTTGCTGCGCGAACGGATTGCCGAAGGCAACAGCGACGAGGTGCAAAAGCAAATCGAAATGCAAAAACTCGATGCCATGCTTTCCGTCTGCGAAACCGCCGCCTGCCGCCGCGTACTGCTGCTCAAACATTTCGGCGAAGAATCCGAACCCTGCGGCCATTGCGACAACTGCCTGCATCCGCCCGTACGGTTTGACGGCACGGTATTGGTGCAAAAATTACTCAGCTGCGTGTACCGCGCCGGACAACGTTTTGCCGCCGGTTACATCACCAACCTTTTGCGCGGCAAAAGCGACGATTGGATACACGGCAACCGGCACGAACAACTGTCCACATTCGGCATCGGTACGGAGTTGTCCGACAAAGAATGGCGCAGCGTCATCCGCCAGTGCATCAGCCTCGGCTACCTCACTGTCAACATTACCCGATATCAGGCATTGCAACTGACCGAAGCCGCCAAAAAAGTCCTCAAAGGCGAAACCGAAGTGATGCTGCGCCCGCTCAAGCGCGACAAGCCCGCCGTCCGCACCCTCAAAGACAACTGGCTGCGTACCGAACGCGAAGAACGCCTGTGGCAGGCATTGCGCGTTTGGCGTATGAAACAGGCAGAAGCCGAAGGCATCCCCGCCTATATGATTTTCGGCGACAAAACCCTGCGCGACCTTGTCGAAAAAATGCCGCAAAACCTCAACGGGCTGCACGACATCTACGGCTTGGGCGAAGCCAAAATCGACCGTTTCGGACACGGCATACTCAAAGTCTGCCAAAACGCTGCCGACTTTAGCCACAATGCCGTCATCCGCCCGCAAACCGAACGCGAACAGCAACTGCGTCAAAAACTCGAAGCCTGGCGGTATGAACGGGCAAGGGCGGAAAACTGCGCCCTGCATGCCATCCTCTCCGACGAAAGCCTTGCCGATATGCTTGCCGCCACGCCCGAAACCGAAACCGACCTCGAAGGTGTACACGGCTTGGGCAGCGTACGCGCCGCCAAATACGGATGGGATATCCTCGCCGTCTGCCGTCCGTTTTCAGACGGCATCGATGAAACCGCCAAACACAAACGCCGCCTGATGCGCGCCCTGATTCAATGGTGCAACGAAACCGCAAAACACGAACAGTCCGAACCCTACCGCATTCTCAGCAAAGCCGCCCTGCGCGCCATTGCCGCCAAACAGCCGGAAGGTTTGGCGGAGCTTGCCGCCGTATACGGCGTAGGCGAAGAAAAAGCCGCACGTTACGGTGCGGCGGTGTTGGCGGTGTTGGAACGGGATGCCGTCTGAAAAGGGAATATGTCGGTTACGCCGTCAAATAAATCATTTCAAGCCGTTTACGCATATTTGATTAAAATCCGGCCAGCTGCCCCACAACACCCGAGAAACGTTTTCAGCATCTGAAGAATGTGTTCCTTGCTGATACCATATCCTTCGACAACAAATAAAGTTATGCTCAAAAAAGTAAGCAATTCATTCTGATGGGCTTTAAGCCCCCTGACATTTACATTAATTTCATTCATAGCTTCACTGCTGTTTGGCACACCTGTCAGTATTTCCATCAACTGCAAATCGCCATTGTCTTCCTGCCCAATCAATATCTTCCTGCCGTCTATCGAAACCCGAACCATTTCCGTCCCAAAGAAATCGGTCATTTCAACCTTACGGTAGCCTTCATCCCTCAGCAATTCTGCGATTTCTTCCAAACTGTAAAATTTCAGGGTAACTGTTTTCTGCCCTTTCAACCAATTCATCATAATATTCCACATCCTCCAAATCTTGTCTGCAAAAAGAAAAACACAGGTTACATCAATAACCTGTGTTGCATTGTACAATGCAGGCACGAAGTACCCTGTCAGATAAAATGCCGTCTGAACGCTTCCGTTTCAGACGGCATCCGCACATTTTCACCCCGACACGCTCATTTCCTCGGAAAAAACTGTACCACGTTCTCTCCCTGCGGCAGCATCAGTTTTTTCACAGCGTGTCCGTACACCGTTTCCAGCGTAATGCTTAAACCGCCTTCCCACTCAAATATTGTCCCGACACACGAACGCGCGGCGTTTTCATCGTTCCACGCCATCGCCCGCCAGATGCCCAGCGTGTCCATATCCGCCCAAAACGTTTCCGCCTTTTTGTAATCCAACACCAGCTTCGCCGTATCGGTAACGGGGTCGTAAAAGCCGTTTTCGGCAAGCATATCGCCCAAGTCGTGCATATCGGGGAAAAGCGCGCTGCGGCTCTCAATACCGTTTTCTTTCAGACGGCATTTCAGTTCCGCCAAGGTATCTCGCCCGAAGCAGGTGAAAAACAGCAGCCCGTCCGTCTTCAGCGCGCGCGCCCAATTTTGCAGCACGGGGACGATGCTTTCCGCCTCCGTCAAACCGAGGTTGGACCACAACATATCGGCACACGCTTCGGGCAGCGGCACGGTCGGGGATTGGCAGTGTTGCACCACGCCCTTACCCGTAAACCTTTGCCAAAAACCGCCTTTGCGGGCGGCAGCCGCCGCCGCCAAAAAATCCGCACGGGAATCGTACTCTTCAAATACCGCCTGCGGATAGCGTTTCGCCAGCAGGCTGCGGCTGATGTCCGCATCCGCCCCGGCAAGCAGGATATGCTTGGGCGCATTGCGGACGAGTGTCAGCCGTTGGTCGGCATGTTCGGCGAGATGGCGGTGAACCTGCCAGCATTTGTCCTGCGGATTCATGTCAAACCCCTTCGACAAAGTCGCGGTACAGCGCGGCAAACGCTTCCGCATGGCTCAAAAACGGCGCATGCGCCGCCCTTTCCATCACAACCAGCCTGCTGCCCTTCAAACGTCGGTGCAGATATTCACCCATGCGCGGCGGCGTAATCGCGTCTTTGCCGCCGAACACCAGCAGTACCGGAACATCTATCTTGTCCAACAAATGCCGCGCATCCGCCCTTTCCGCCGCGTCCAAAGCTTCCTGTAAGGCGGAGGGTGTGCCGCAGCGCGCCAAATCGGGCAGGATTCTGCCTATGATTTCGTCCGCATCATGCGTATGCAAAAGCTGTAATTGTAGAAACTGTTTGATATATTTGGCATAATCCGTTCGGAACGCGCCGACCATTTTGCCCAATGCAGGCGCGGCAAGCCCTTCGGGATAGTCTTCGTCAGCCGTCAGTCGGGCGAAACTCGCCGTCAGGCAGAGCGAACGGACTTTTCCGGGATGGCGGGCCGCCAGATACAGCGCAACCAATCCGCCGAGCGACCAGCCGAGAATGTCGGCCGGCGCGTCAATTTGAGCGGCAATGCCGTCGGCCGCAGCCGCAATGTCGAAAGGTTGGACAAACGGAGCGTCCCCGTGTCCGGGCAAATCGGGCGCGCACACCGCCCATTCCGCATGCAGACGGGGTATCAGGTCGTCGAACACATGGCGGTTCGCCCCCCACCCGTGTATCAGGTAAACTTTTTTGGCAGCATCAGGCATGAATTTTCTCTCTTGTTGGCGGCGCATCGCAGACGCGGCCGCAGTCAGACACTGCGTATTATGCCACGATTCATCAGACGTTTCAGACGGCATCTGCGCCGGCTGCAATACCGATTTGGCAAGTTTCCACACCGACGCGGCAAACAGCTGCCCCCTGTGTTTCAGACACATCCAAGGCGGATCGGCGTGCGGCATTTGCCAAAAGAAACCGCCCGCATTCGACCGGATGTGGGCCTCGCTGCATTACGAACCACCCGTCAGCAACATGATACGTACGTTGAAACACTTGGCAGACTTGGGCATGGTTCGCCCGTTGGCAAACCTGATGGTACAAAACCCGCCCGACTGGCTTTCAGACGAATGTTTCGATTTCGTCCTGCCCGTACCGCTGGGCAAAGAACGGCTGCTTCAACGCGGCTTCAATCAAAGCGAAAGTATCGTCGGGCTGCTGGCGCAACGCTACGGTTGGCGCACACTGCCGCGACATACCGTTTTCCGCCGCCACCGGCCTCCTCAAAGCACGCTCAAAGGCAGCGACCGACTGAAAAACATCAAAAATGCCTTTAAAATCCGCACACCGATACCGGAAAACTGTAATATTCTGTTAATCGACGATGTCTTTACCACCGGCGCGACGCTGGGCGAGCTGGCGAAGATGCTGAAAAAGTCAGGCGCAAACCGCATCTGCTGCTGGACGCTGGCACGCACGCCAATGAAAAAATAACTAAATTTTTTGACACCCATGCCGCCTTATGGCAAGGTTATGCGCCTATAAGTGATTGATATTTATGTTTACCATCGTTTTATACCAACCGGAAATCCCACCGAATACAGGCAATATCATCCGCCTGTGCGCCAATACCGGCGCGGATTTGCACCTGATCAAGCCGCTCGGCTTCCCATTGGATTCCGCCAAAATGAAACGCGCCGGGCTCGACTACCACGAGTTCGCTAGCCTGACGGTGCACGAAAACTTCGACGACTGCCTCAAGTCGCTGGCAGGCCGACGTATTTTCGCACTGACCACCAAAGGCACGGCGCGCCCCGATGAAACGGCGTTTCAAAAAGGCGACGTTTTATTGTTCGGGCCGGAAACGCGCGGGCTGCCCGCCGACATTCTCGACAGCCTGCCCGCCGCGCAAAAAATCCGCCTGCCCATGCAGCCCGGCAGCCGGAGTATGAACCTTTCCAATACCGTTGCCGTGATTCTCTTCGAAGCATGGCGGCAACACGGTTACTCAGGCGGCGTTTGAACACAAGTTCATGCCGTCTGAAAACCCATCCGGACACATTCCGAACCGCCGTCCGCACTGTGCGGCGGTTCGGAACGTATCCGGCGGGCATGATGCCCATTCGTCTTCAACTCAAGAACGGAACACGTTTTGACTTTAACCCGAAAAACCCTTTTCCTCCTCACGGCCGCATTCGGCATACATTCCTTTCAGACGGCATCCGCCGACGCAGTGTTCAAAGCAGAAAAACTGCACGCCTCCGCCAACCGCAGCTACAAAGTAGCCGGCAAACGCTACACGCCGATAAACCAAGTTGCCGCATTTACACAAACCGGCAACGCCTCATGGTATGGCGGCAGATTTCACGGCCGCAAAACTTCCGGCGGGGAACGATACGACATGAACGCCTTCACCGCCGCACACAAAACCCTGCCCATTCCCAGCTACGTCCGCGTAACCAATACCCGTAACGGGAAAAGCGTCGTCGTCCGCATCAACGACCGCGGCCCCTTCCACAGCAACCGCATCATCGACGTATCCAAAGCGGCGGCCCAACAATTGGGCTTTGTCAGCCAAGGTACGGCACATGTCAAAATCGAACAGATTGTCCCGGGCAAATCCTCAACGACTGCCGAAAACAAAGACATCTTCATCGACTTGAAATCCTTCGGTACCGAACGCGAAGCACAGGCATATCTGAACCATGCCGCCCAAAACCTGGCTTCATCGGCATCAAACCCGAACCTATCGGTTGAAAAACGCCATTACGAATATGTCGTCAAAATGGGGCCGTTTTCCTCGCAGGAACGTGCCGCCGAAGCCGAAGCTCAGGCACGCGGTATGATTCAGACGGCATTGACTGCCGGTTGACACGTCCCCTAATGCAGGGCTAATCTTCAGAGGCTATCATGCTTGAAACTTTACAGGAGCAAAACATGAACTTCAAACACCTTCTCTTAAGCGCCGCCGCAACCGCACTGTTGGGCATTTCCTCTCCCGCACTCGCCCACCACGACGGCCATGACGACGACGATCATCCGCACGCTATGCATGAACACAAAGCACAAGCCGGTCTGATCAGCCAGGCACAGGCGAGAAAAGCGGCTTTGGCACGTATCGGCGGCCGCGTTACCGATATCGACCTCGACCGAGACGACGGCCGTCCGCACTACGATGTCGAAATCGTCAAAAACGGACAGGAATACAAAGTTGTCGTCGATGCCCGTACCGGTCGCGTGATTTCCTCCCGCCGGGACGACTGAATTTGATACAATCCGTGCCGTCTGAAGCCCCAACCGGTTTCAGACGGCATTTTGCACCCGACACTTCAGGATCCTTCATACATGATCAGCAAACTGACCGGCAAACTGGTTGAGAAAACCCCTCCTCAAATCGTCATCGATGTCAACGGCGTAGGCTATGAAGCGGACGTATCCATGCAGACCTTCTACAACCTGCCGCCATTGGGCGAAACCGTACAGGTTTTCACCCAACTCGTCGTCCGTGAGGACGCACACCTGCTCTTCGGTTTTGCCACTGCGGAAGAGCGCAAAACATTCCGCCAACTAATCAAGGTCAGCGGCATCGGGGCAAAAACCGCCTTGGGGATTTTATCGGCAATGACTGCCGACGAACTGGCACAGGCAGTTGCAGAAGAAGATGTCAAACGCCTCTCCTCCGCCCCGGGAATCGGTAAAAAAACCGCCGAACGCATGGTTTTGGAACTGCGCGGAAAACTGATAACCCATACCGTAACGGACGGGCTGTTTGCCGCCCCGTCCGAGAATGACGAAACCAATGACATCGTCAGCACGCTTCTTGCCCTCGGTTACAGCGAACGCGAGGCAAAAGCTGCAGTTAAAGGCATCCCTAAAGGGACAGATGTGGGCGAAGGTGTGCGCCTCGCCCTGAAAAATCTGCTGAAATAATGCCGTCTGAAACAGGCCTACTGAAATCGAAAACAATGTTAAACAAAATCTTTTCTTGGTTCGAATCCCGAATCGACCCCTATCCCGAAGCCGCCCCGAAAACGCCTGAAAAAGGGCTGTGGCGTTTTATCTGGAGCAACATCAGGGGATTACGCAAATGGATTGCCGTTTTGGCGGCATTTACCGCAGGCATCGGCATCATGGAAGCCCTGCTGTTTCAATTTATGGGCAAAGTCGTGGACTGGCTCGGTAAATACACGCCCGCGACCCTGTTTGCCGAAAAAGGCTGGGCGTTGACGGCGATGGCGGCGATGATGGTGTTTTTCGCTCTCTGGACCTTCCTCGCGTCCAACGTGCGCCTGCAAACCCTGCAAGGTGTGTTCCCCATGCGCCTGCGCTGGAACTTCCACCGCCTGATGCTGGGGCAGAGCCTCGGCTTCTATCAGGACGAATTTGCAGGACGCGTGTCCGCCAAAGTCATGCAGACCGCACTGGCGCTGCGCGACGTGGTGATGACCGTCGCTGACATGGTTGTTTATGTACTGGTGTATTTCATTACTTCCGGCGTGATTCTGATTTCGTTCGACGGCTGGCTGCTGCTGCCCTTTATCGGATGGATAATTGGATTCGCCCTGATTATGCGCTTCCTGATTCCCAAGCTCGGCAAAACCGCAGCGCGTCAGGCGGATGCGCGTTCGCTGATGACCGGCCGCATTACCGACGCCTATTCCAACATCACCACCGTCAAACTCTTCTCCCACGGCGCGCGCGAAGCGGCCTACGCCAAGCAGTCGATGGAAGAATTTATGGTGACGGTACACGCCCAAATGCGTTTGGCGACGCTTCTGCACACCTGCAGCTTCATCGTCAACAGCTCGCTGACCGCCGGCACGACCGCGCTGGGCATCTGGCTTTGGTATCACGGGCAAGTCGGCGTCGGCGCGGTTGCCACCGCCACCGCCATGGCTTTGCGCGTCAACGGTTTGTCGCAATACATCATGTGGGAATCCGCCCGATTGTTTGAAAACATCGGCACCGTCGGCGACGGCATGGCAACCCTGTCCAAACCGCACACCATCCTCGACAAGCCGAACGCCCTGCCGTTGAAAGTGTCGCAAGGCGAAATCAAGTTCGAACACGTCGATTTCTCCTACGAAGCCGGCAAACCGCTACTCAACGGCTTCAACCTCACCATCCGCCCGGGCGAAAAAGTCGGCTTGATCGGACGCAGCGGCGCGGGCAAATCCACCATCGTCAACCTGCTCCTGCGCTTCTACGAACCGCAAAGCGGCACGATTTCGATCGACGGTCAAACCGTGGACAGCGTAACCCAAGAAAGCCTGCGCGCCCAAATCGGTTTGGTCACGCAAGACACCTCGCTGCTGCACCGTTCCGTGCGCGACAATATCGTTTACGGCCGCCCCGATGCGACTGATGCCGAAATGATTTCCGCCGCCGAATGCGCCGAAGCCGCTGATTTCATCCCCAACCTTTCCGACGCCAAAGGACGGCGCGGCTATGACGCGCACGTCGGCGAACGCGGCGTGAAACTCTCCGGCGGCCAGCGCCAGCGTATCGCCATCGCCCGTGTCATGCTCAAAGACGCACCGATCCTGCTGCTCGACGAAGCCACCAGCGCGCTTGACTCCGAAGTCGAAGCTGCCATCCAAGAAAGCCTCGACAAAATGATGGACGGCAAAACCGTGATTGCCATCGCCCACCGCCTCTCCACCATCGCCGCAATGGACCGCCTCATCGTCTTGGACAAAGGCCGCATCATCGAAGAAGGCAGCCACACCGAGTTGCTCGAGAAACAAGGCCTGTACGCCAAACTTTGGGCACACCAAAGCGGCGGCTTCTTGAGTGAGCATGTCGAGTGGCAGCATGACTGAAACCTTATTGTCTGGAAACCGCCGTTTTCAGACGGCATTCCCGTTCCCCTACCCGTCAAAACCATGACCGATACCGCCCAAATCATCACCAGCTACGGCCGCCGCTACATCGTGCGCACGCCCGACGGCAAAACCTACGAAGCCAGCACGCGCAAAAAGCGGGTCGATTTCGCCTGCGGCGACCGCGTGCATATCCAAAACATCAACGCCGAACAGGCCGTCATCGAAGACTACCTGCCGCGCGAAAGTCTGCTCTACCGCCAAGACGCTTGGAAAACCAAACTTATCGCCGCCAACGTCAGCCAGCTCCTTATCGTTACCGCCGCCGTTCCCTCACCCAGCGAAGCCTTGTTGCAACGTGCCCTCCTTGCCGCCGAAGCCGCGGGCATCCAAGCCGTCATCATCCTGAACAAAGCCGACCTGCCCGAAACCGCCCTCTGGCGCGAAAAACTCAAATTCTACGAAACGCTCGGTTATCCCGTCATCGAAACTTGCGCGCTGGAAAACGCCGACATCCTGCGCCCCGTCCTGCAAGGGCATCGCAACATCCTGCTCGGACAAAGCGGCATGGGTAAATCCACCCTGACCAACGCCCTCTTGGGCAACCAAACCGCCCGCACCGGCGACATTTCCACCGCGCTCGATTCCGGCAAACACACCACCACCCACGCCCAGCTTTACGATTTAAGCGAAGAAACCCAATTAATCGACTCCCCCGGTTTGCAAGAATTCGGCCTGCACCACCTCCAAGCCGCCGACCTGCTGCAATACTTCCCCGACCTGAGCCATCTCATCGGGCAATGCCGCTTCCACAACTGCACCCACCGCGCCGAACCCGGCTGCGCCGTCAAAGCTGCCGCGCAAACTGGTAAAATCCGCACCGAACGGCTGACCTTCCTGCAACGCATTACCGACGATCTGCTCAAATAACCTCTTGCCGTTTGCAGGACAAAAACCATGCCGTCTGAAATCCTGCTGTTTCAGACGGCATCCGGTTTTCAGAAATGCTACAATTCCGTTTTTACAGAAACTCCCGACACCATGAAGAAAACTACCCCGAAATCGTTTGAAGAGGCACTGTCGCGCCTTGAATCACTGACCCAGTCCATGCAGGGGGAAATGCCGTTGGAGGATGCACTGGCGGCATATCAGGAAGGCAACGAACTGGTCAGATACTGCCAAACCAAGTTGGCCCAAGTCGAACAAAAGCTACAGGTTTTAGACACAGACGGGCTGAAGGAGTTAAACCTTGAATCCGACGAATGATTTGAAAACGTGGCAACAGAGGGCGCAGGCACAAACGGAGCTGCTGCTTGAACGGTTTTTGCCGTCTGAGGGGGAAATACCGCACACACTGCACGAAGCCATGCGTTATGCGGTTTTGGACGGGGGCAAACGTCTGCGGCCGATGCTGGTTCTGGCAGCTTCGGAATTAGGCGAAGCCGTGCATGAAGCAGTAGAACAGGCAATGGTGGCAATCGAAATGATCCATGCCTATTCGTTGGTTCACGACGATATGCCGGCAATGGACAACGACAGCCTGCGCCGGGGCAAACCGACCTGCCATGTGAAATATGGCGAAGCAACCGCACTACTGGTCGGCGATGCTTTACAGACCCAGGCCTTCGATGTATTGGCGCGTCCGTCCGGCCTGCCTGCTTCGCGGCAGCTGGCGATGTTGTCGGTTTTGGCAAAAGCAGGCGGAAGCAGGGGCATGGCGGGCGGTCAGGCTATCGATTTGGCCAATGTCGGCAAGCAGATGGCCCAAACCGATTTGGAACAGATGCACAGCCTGAAAACAGGGGCGTTGATTCGTGCCGCGGTTTTATTGGGGGCAATGTCTTGCCCGAATCTGTCTGAAAACAGTCTGGCGGTATTGGATGATTATGCGGCAAAACTGGGGCTGGCGTTCCAAGTCATCGACGATGTGTTGGACTGCGAGGCAGACACGGCGACCTTGGGGAAAACAGCGGGCAAAGACGCAGACAACGACAAGCCGACTTATGTAAAACTGATGGGCTTGGACGGTGCGCGGGCATACGCGTACCAACTGACCGACGAAGCAGTCTCGCTGCTCGAACCCTTCGGCAATAAGGCATTACGGCTCAGGCAGCTTGCCGAATTTACGATTGCGCGCAAATACTGAGCAAACTCGGATATGCCGTCTGAACAAGGCTTCAGACGGCATTATTGTTACCCTATTCCCTGTTGCGCGTATGCCAGAAATACCGCCACACAAAACATGGAAACGCAAAAATTAGGTACAGGCAGACGACTGTGGCGTAAAACTCCCAACCCTGATCGTGTACCGATCCTGCACGGGATTCAAGAATATAGGCAAGAATGGCGGTCAGTGCGAAACCTGCCGCCAGCTCGATCAGGTGATATCCGAAATGTTTGCGCTTGAGCGGAACAATACCGAACAACCTGACCGTAAGAAACGGAGCATTGGCAAAAATTAAGGCAAGCAGCAAGAGCGTGTACATAGATGCGGTCATAATCTTCTTTCTCCGCTTTCAGACGGCATAGCCGTTTCCCATGCAGTCTGAAATACGGCGGCAACCTCAAATAAAACGGCAACCTCTGATACGGCTGCCGTGATGATACCGAATATTACAGCGTATTTTCCAGCGCCTTGGCGCACCAGTCGATAACGGTTTGCGGCATGATGCCCCAGAGGAGCAGCAGGAAGGCATTGACCGTCAGGACAAATTTGGCGGCATAGTTGCTGCCGACCGGCTGGTCATGGTCAGGTGCATCGAAGTAGATGACTTTGACCACGCGCAGGTAGTAGAACGCACCAATCAGCGACATGATGACGGCAAATACGGACAACCAAACATGGCCTTGTTTCAAGAGTGCCATAATCACGCCGAATTTGGCGTAAAAGCCCATCAGCGGCGGAATACCCGCCATGGAGAACATAGACAGCAACATCAGGAAGGCAAACCATGCATGGCGTTGATTAAGGCCTGCGAGGTCTTTGATGTTTTCACATTCAATGTCTTTGGTGGACAATACCATCAAAACGCCGAAGCTGACTGCCGCCATCAAAGCATAGGTAATGGCGTAATACAAACCTGCGGTAAAGCCGACTGCGCCTGCCATAAACGCCAACAAGATAAAGCCCATGTGCGATACGGTGGAATAGGCAAGCATACGTTTGATATTGGTTTGCATGATGGCGGCAAGGTTACCGACTACCAAAGATGCAACGGCAAGGATGGCCAACATCGGCGCCCAGTCTGAATGTATGGTACCCATGCCAGTAACAAGGATACGGAATGCGAAGACAACGGCGGCAATTTTCGGAGCCGTACCCACAAAGGCGGTAACAGAGGTCGGCGCGCCATCGTACACGTCGGGCACCCACATATGGAATGGAACCGCACCCAATTTAAATGCAATGGCGACTACGATAAATACCATACCCAATTTCAACAACCATTCATTGGCCTGCTCATTGAAAGCAGAAGCCAAGACGGAAGCAAAATCAAGAGAACCAGTGGCGCCGTAAACCATAGAAATACCATAGAGTAGCAAACCGGAGGCCAACGCGCCCAATACGAAGTATTTCAGCGCAGCCTCGGCAGAGCGGCCGGAATCGCGGCGCAGGGCAATCATAGCGTACAGCGATAAAGACAACAATTCCAAACCGATATACGCAGTCAAGAAATGTGCCGAGCTGACCATGACGCTCATACCCAACAGAGCAAACAGTGACAGGGTATAAAACTCGCCTTTAAAAATTTGGCGGTCTTGGTTGTACGGTTTACTGTAAATAAACAGACCAAACGTCAGTGCATACAGCACCAGTTTTGCCAAACGGGACATGCCGTCTGCAATATACATACCGTGAAAGGCATCGACACTGCCCTGCTCCCATACTGCCAATTGAGTGACGGCCACAATAATGACCGTTCCCAAACTCATCAGATGGGTCAAATAGCGGTTTTTATCGCAAATCCACAAGTCTGCCAGCAATACGACACCTAATAGCGCAAGCAGCACGATTTCGGGCATGGCGGGCATTAAATTCAAATCAGACCAGTTCATTTACACACCTCAAATCTTGCTTTGTGCCACATGGGCAATCAAATCGTTTGCCGCTTGATGCACCACTTCGATAAACGCTTGCGGATACAGACCCATGCCCAAAACAGCAATCGCCAAAATCGCCAAAATCGCAAATTCGCGGCAATTGATGTCTTTCATTTCGGCAACGTGCGGATTGTGGATCGCACCAAAAATAACGCGTTTGTACATCCACAGGGTATAAGACGCACCGTAAATCAAGGTCATGGCGGCCAACGCGCCTACCCAGAAATTCACTTTAACCGCGCCCATAATCACCATAAACTCGCCCACGAAGCCGGAAGTTGCAGGCAAACCGGCATTGGCCATACCGAACAACATCATAAACGCCGCAAACTTAGGCATCACATTGACCACGCCGCCATAGTCGGCAATATTGCGAGTATGCAGGCGGTCGTACATCACACCGATACACATAAACATCGCGGCAGACACAAAACCGTGGGAAATCATTTGAATGATTGCACCTTTCAATGCCCAGTCATTCAATTGGCCGTTCACAAACAGGAACATACCCAAAGTGACAAAACCCATATGGCTGATGGAAGAGTACGCCACCAGTTTTTTCATATCGGTTTGCACCAAAGCCACCATACCGATGTAAATCACGGCAATCAGGCTCAATACGATGATCACGGGGGCAAAATAGCGTGCCGCATCCGGCATAATCGGCAGGATAAAGCGCAAGAAACCATATGCACCCAGTTTCAGCGTAATTGCCGCCAATACCATCGAACCGCCGGTCGGCGCTTCAACGTGGGCATCCGGCAACCAAGTGTGCACAGGGAACATCGGCACTTTTACAGCGAATGACAGGAAGAACGCTACAAACAAAAGCTGTTGTACGCCCAACGGAATCTGTTTGATGTTTTGGAAATCGACAATAGAGAAGCTGCCTGTTTGATAGTACAGGTAAACCATGGCAACCAGCATCAAAAGCGAACCCATCAGCGTATAGAGGAACAGCTTGACCGACGCATAGACGCGGCGCGGACCACCCCATACACCAATAATCAGGTACAGCGGAATTAGCATACCCTCGAAGAACACATAAAACAGAATCGCATCCTGCGCGGCAAACGCGCCGTTAATCAAACCCGACATAATCAGGAAAGCGGCCATATACTGCGCCGGACGTTTCTGAATAACTTCCCAACCGGCCAATACCACCAACAGCGTAATAAACGCATTCAAGATGATAAAGAGCACTGAAATACCGTCCACGCCCAATGCGTAGTTGATTTTCAGCAGCGGAATCCACTCGTGGAACTCGGTAAACTGATAGCCGCCGCTCAAACGGTCGAAACCGGTAAACAGGGGCAGCGTTACCAAGAAACCGGCAAGCGCACCCATGAAGGCAAGCACACGCGCCAGCGGCGCACGGCTGTCTTTACCGGTCGCCAAAACCAGCACACCTGCGGCGATGGGTATCCATATTGCCAAGCTGAGTAGGTAGTTGGAAAACATAGTGGTTAACCTGTGGTTAAAATAAAAAATATAGTTGTATGGGTTGGTCTTTACAGACAGCGTTTTAGGAAGTCGTCTGAAAGAAGGGATGAATACTCTCCCCCTTCTTTACTTACTCCCAATCAATATCTGTACGATTGCGATATTCTGCCTGTACTAAAACATCTAATTCAGCCAAATCTTTTATTTCTGACTGCATAGCTAGTAAAGCTCTTAACTTCATACTTAAATCAATATATTTGGAGCCTTCGCTTGCTCCTTTTGCAGACTTAAATTTATTTTCTTCTAAAAATTTTTTAATGGGAGCATTTAAAACAGGATATCTATCTGGATATTCTTGACAAAGCATTTCAGAAAAAACTGAACCACGAGTGGAAACCCCACATTCTTTTAGCCAATCAATTTGCTTGGCAACCACATTATCTCTCTCAGTAAGTGGAGCATCAAAAACTGATTGGATGGCAATGCATAATTTTCTAAAATCTGAAGACTTACCCGTCCTTTTCCACGTTTTATCTTGAAAACGATTGCCTACCCCTTCTCCTTTATTTTCGCTTTTCCAAGACCATAATTTATTAAATTCCCCATAAAAATCATTATTGTCTATTTTTCCTGCTGCGCATAGCTTAATAAGATTTTTTAATTGATTACACACAGTTTGATGGTTTCTCATCTGCTTTCTCCGTGCCGCAATCAATTCTTGATTATAATTTGGCATCTCCATAAATAACTTATCCATCACTGATTGTCTAACAGTTGATTTCTTATAGTTAATTTCAGCTTCCTGATACTCCTCAAGCCAATCTTCCGATACCGGGATAGATTTCATCACAATTTCATTAGCCCAAGATTTAGCTTTTATAAAATCCTGCTCAGAAATTTTAGTCAAAATATTTGCTTCATAATTGCTATTAAACGCAGCATGAGTCAAATTTGAAGAACCAATTAAAGCATAATATTCATTCTTATCATTCTTCCAAAATACAGCTTTAGGATGAAAACCCTGAATGCCTTGAGCTACCATCAATGTAAATTTCAAATGGGACGGAAGCCATTTCAATACTTTCTGAATAGCCTCTTTTTTAGACAATCCGAAATCCTGCCCAAAAATAAATTTGAACTCTTGTAATTTGCTATTAAGCTTATTTTTTACATCCCAATGAGTGAGATACGCAGAGAAAATATACAGCTCTACTGCCTCTGAAACAGCTTTCTCATATATTGAAATCAGTTTCTTATCATTTGATGTATCTGAATGTAAAAACAACTGGGTCATCTCTTCTTACTCCAACCTACAATTCCATTGCAGCCTGAAACCTTCTTTTCAGACGGCCCTATACACAAACTATAGACAGGCCGTCTGAAACCTTATTCTTATCGGAACAATCCCCAGAAGGTCATGCCGAGCAGTACCAATACGCCAAATACCATAGCGGCAGCGTAGGTGTAGATAAAGCCGGTTTGGACTTTGCGTACCTGCGCGGCAATCGCGCCGACCAGTTTGGCGGAGCCGTTGACGATACCGTTGTCGATAATGGCGGTATCGCCGACTTTCCAGAAGAAAGTACCCAATGCGCGCGTGCCTTTGGCGAAAACATTGAAATACAGGGCGTCGAGGTAGTATTTGTTTTCAAACAAAACGTAAACCGGACGGAACGCCTGTGCAATTTTCGCAGGCAGGTGCGGCAGTTTTACGTACAAGAGCCATGCGCTCAACACGCCTGCGATAGCAAGGTAGAGTACAGGCGAATGCAGGCTGTGTGACACCATTGCCAATGCGCCGTGGAACTCTTCCTTCATGATGTGCATGGTTGGATGCGCGTCGGTATTGACGAAAATCACGTCTTTGAAGAAATCGCCGTAAAGCATAGGCTCGATGGCAACATAGCCGATGATGACGGACGGAATGGCAAGCAGAATCAGCGGCAAGGTAACGACCAGCGGGCTTTCGTGCGGATTGTCGTTTTTGCCCAAGCCGTGATGTTCTTCGCCATGATGATCGTCATGATGTTCAGGCAGGCTACGCCATTTCTCCTCGCCGTGGAACACCATAAAGTATTGGCGGAACGCGTAAAACGCAGTAACAAACACGCTGGCAAGGACGGCAAAATAGGCAAAGCCGCTGCCCGGCAGGGTGCTGTATTTCGCTGCTTCGATAATCGAATCTTTGGAATAGAAGCCGGAGAAGAACGGCGTACCGATCAGCGACAAGTTACCGATCAGCATGGTCAGCCAAGTAATCGGCATGTATTTTTTCAGGTTGCCCATGTGGCGCATATCTTGGTCATGGTGCATACCGATAATCGCGCTACCTGCGGCCAAGAACAACAAGGCTTTAAAGAAAGCGTGGGTCATCACATGGAACATCGCCACGGAATAGGCAGACGCACCCAGAGCCACGGTCATGTAGCCCAGTTGCGACAGGGTGGAATACGCAACCACACGTTTGATGTCGTTTTGAATCACGCCCAAGAAACCCATAAACAGGGCAGTAATCGCACCGATTACCATAATGACAGACAGCGCAGTGCTGCTCATCTCATAAATCGGAGACATACGCGATACCATGAACAGACCGGCGGTAACCATGGTTGCGGCGTGAATCAATGCGGAAATCGGTGTCGGGCCTTCCATCGAATCAGGCAGCCAAACGTGCAGCGGGAATTGCGCCGATTTACCCATCGCACCCACAAACAGGAGCAAACAGGTTACGGTAATCAAAGACCATTCCACACCGGGGAACAGTTGGATAGTGGCCGTCTGAACATTAGGCAGATAAGCGAATACATCTTGATAGCGTAGGCTGCCGCCGAAATAGGCAAGCACCAAGCCGATACCGAGCAAGAAGCCGAAGTCGCCGACACGGTTGATCAAAAAGGCTTTCAGGTTGGCAAATGTTGCGCTCGGACGTTTGAAATAGAAACCGATCAAAAGGTACGACACCAAACCCACAGCCTCCCAGCCGAAGAAGAGCTGGATGAAGTTGTTGCTCATAATCAGCATCAACATGCTGAAAGTAAACAAAGAAATATAGCTGAAGAAGCGTTGGTAGCCGACTTTTTCATCGTGCATATAGCCGATGGTATAGATATGTACCATCAACGACACGCCGGTAACCACGACCATCATCATCGCCGTCATCGTATCGACCAAGAAGCCGACGGAGAAATCCAAGCCGCCCATTGTCAGCCAGGTATAGACGTTCTCGTCAAACTTGGCGCGGCTGCCGTCGATAAAGCCCCACAGCACATAAGCTGACAGCACGGCAGACACCGCCACACCGAGTATTGTTACGGTATGCGCGCCGGCACGTCCGATTTTATTGCCGAACAAACCCGCAATCAGCGAGCCTGCCAACGGAACAAGGGCAATTATCAAATATAAAGTCATATCGTTCATGATTACCCTTTCAACTCATCCAAATCGGCAACGTTGATTGTTTTTCTGTTACGGTACACCAATACCATAATCGCCAAACCGATGGCGGATTCGGCAGCGGCAACGGTCAGTACGAAGAATACGAAAATCTGTCCGGCAGTATCACCCAAATATTGGGAGAAAGCTATAAAGTTGAAGTTCACCGCCAAGAGCATCAGCTCGATGGACATCAGCAATACCAGCACGTTTTTGCGGTTCATAAAGATACCCATTGCGCTGATACCGAACAGGAGCGCACCCAATACCAGATAATGCGTCAAGGTAATCATGCTTTGCCCTCCCCTTCCGGCTTGAGGCCGTCTGAAACTTCGCTTTCTTCGGCAGATTCAACTTGCGGTTTGACCGCTTCCATTTTCACCAGACGCATACGACCTTGGTCGGCGCGTACTTTAACTTGGTCTGCAGGGTCCATACGTTTCGGATTGAAAGTTTTGCGGTGAACCAGCGCAATCGCGGCTACCATACCCAACAGCAGCAATACCGCCGCCAATTCAAACGGCAACAAGTAGTCAGTATAAATACGGCTGCCCAAATCGCGGATGTTGTTGTAATCAGCCGGAATGTCTTTCATCAGACCAAATGCGGCCAGGTCGGTTTTCGGGTTGACCAAAATCAGGATCAGGGCAACCGCCAACAATGTGCCGACCACACCGGCAACAGGCGCATGACGCCAGAAACCGGCGCGCATGGCTTCGATGTCGATATTCAGCATCATCACGACAAACAGGAACAACACCATCACGGCGCCGACATAAACCACCACCAGCGTCACACCCAAGAATTCGGCCTGCATCAGCATCCAAAGCATCGCGCTCACGCAGAAGGTCAGCACCAGATGCAAAGCGGCGTGCACAGGGTTTTTAGCGGTAACGGTACGAACCGCACCGTACAAAACGATGGCGGCAAGGATATAGAACAGAATCGCGGAAAAAGTCATTCGTCTGCTCCTTAACGATACGGCGCGTCAGCGGCTTTGCGTTTGGCGATTTCGGGTTCGTATTTGTCGCCAATGGCCAAAAGAATCGGCTTGGTCATGTGCAAGTCACCTTTTTTCTCGCCGTGGTATTCAAAAATATGGGTTTCCACAATCGCATCGGTCGGGCAGGCCTCTTCGCAGAAACCGCAGAAGATGCACTTGGTCAGGTCGATGTCGTAACGCTTGGTGCGGCGGGTGCCGTCTTCGCGTTCTTCCGATTCGATGTTAATCGCCATTGCCGGACAAACTGCCTCACACAATTTACACGCAATACAGCGCTCTTCGCCGTTCGGATAACGGCGCTGCGCGTGCAGGCCGCGGAAACGCACGGATTGCGGCGTTTTTTCTTCGGGGAAGTAAATCGTGTCTTTGCGGGCGAAGAAGTTTTTGAGCGTTACGCCCATGCCTTTCACCAATTCGCCCAGCAGGAAGGTTTTTACTAAATTAGCCATTTTCGGATGCTCTTTTCGGATTGTTCTGTTTACAGGCCGTCTGAAAGCGGTTTTTTTAACCTGCCGCGCCCACCATTTCTAAAAACTCGGCTTCGGTCAGCTTCGGGGTATCGTTGGCCAAGTCATAATACGGAGCTTTGCAATCAATAAAGATTTGTGAGGTAGTTTCAAAGCCCGCGTTGTCGGCAAACAGCCCGGCGTTGATGTAATAATCGTTGCCAACCTGCACAAACAGGTGTGTGCCGCAGTGTTTGCAAAAACAGCGTTGCGCCCATTCGGACGACTGATAATGCGCGATGTGCTCGCTGCCTGTGATTTCGGGCGACCGGGCGGCCAAAGTAAAAGACGCGCCGCTGCCCCATGTGCGGCATTTCCCGCAATGGCAGGCGTGGAGTTCGCGGTTTTCAGCGGTTTCCAGTGATACTGCGCCGCACAGGCATTGAGCTTTCATCGGTTTCTCTCGGTTTGAAACGGTTAAAAATTTGGGGTTCAGGCTACCTGAAAACTTTCAGACGGCCTCCCTGCCCTATTTCCACAAATTCAGCGGTGAAATCATCCACACGCCCAAAATCACGATGTAGGCGAAGCCGATCGGAATCAGCACTTTCCAGCCCAAACGCATGATTTGGTCGTAACGGTAGCGCGGGAAAGTTGCACGGATCCACAGGTACCAGTACAGCACCGCCGCCATTTTCACGAACATCCAGAATGCGGAAGGCGTACCGACAAAGCCCCAGCTTTGCGGGAACGGAGACAACCAGCCGCCGAGGAACATCAGCGATGTCAGCGCGGCAATCAGAATCATGAAAATGTATTCGGCAAGGAAGAACAGCGCGAATGCGAAGCCGGAGTATTCAACGTGGTGACCGGCAACGATTTCAGATTCACCCTCTGCCACGTCAAACGGCGCGCGGTTGGTTTCGGCAACGGCGGAAATCAGATAGACGATGAAGATGGGGAAGAGCGGCAGCCAGTTCCAAGAGAATACCGAACCACCGGCAATACCTTTGGCTTGAGCGGCAACGATGTCGGAGAAGTTCATGCTGCCCGACACCATCACGACGCACACCAGCGCAGCACTCATGGCAATCTCGTAGGAAATGCTTTGTGCGGAAGCACGCATTGCGCCCAAGAACGAATATTTGGAGTTGGAAGCCCAGCCCGCGATGATCACGCCATAAACCGACAGCGAGGTAATCATCAGGATGTACAAAAGGCCGATATTAATGTTGGTCAGCACCCATTCTTCGTTGAACGGAATCACTGCCCATGCTGCGAAAGACGGGGCGAGCGACATAATCGGGCCGATGTAGAATAGGGCCTTGTTTGACAGCTTCGGACGGGTTACTTCTTTAAACAAGAGTTTGAACACGTCGGCAAACGGCTGAATCAGACCCCACGGGCCGGTTACGTTCGGGCCGACACGAAGCTGCATAAAGCCGATGACTTTACGTTCGAAATATGTCAGGTAGGCAACGGTCAGAATCAGCGGAATCAGGATAATCACGATTTTGACGATGACGGATACCACCAAACCTACGGTGATACCCAAATCGCCCAGACCGAGCGTTGCGGCAAAGAGGTTTTGGAACCATTCTTGCATGATCAAGCTCCCGCCAGTTCAATAGTGTCCATCAACGCACCCAGCGCGGCATTTTCGGTATGCAGCGGCAGATGCACCACGTTTTCAGGCAAACCGGCATCGGCTTTGACTGCAACCGATACGCTTGCGCCGTTTTGTTTGGCGACAGCAGTTTGTCCGTCTTGCAGGCCCAAGCGTGCCAATGTGTTTGGATTTACACGCACGGCAGGCACGGCGGCATGACTGGTCGCTTGCAGCGGCGCGGAACGGCGCACGATAGAATCAGTGTGATAAATACCGACGCCGCCGACACGGACGAGGCGGTCTGAGGCCGTCTGAACGCCCTCTCCTGTCCATGTACTGCGGTTGTCCAGTTTGGACGACAGGCTTTCTGCATCCAGCGCATCTTTCAGAATCGCAGCGGTATCGTGGTATTCAAAACCTTTCAGGTCAAACAGGTTGCCCAATACGCGCAACACTTTCCACATCGGACGCGAATCGCCGAAGCCTTGTACCACGCCGTGGAAGGATTGCAGACGGCCTTCCATATTGATGAAGCTGCCTGATGTTTCGGTAAACGGCGCAATCGGCAACAATACATCGCATACATCCAGCAGCGTTTCGCTGACAAACGGTGTAAACGCCATCACGCTTTTCGCCTGTTTCAACGCGGCTACGGCTTTTGCACCGTCAACCGTATCGATTTCAGGCTCGACATTGAGCAACAAGACTGCCTGTTTCGGCACGTTTGCCATTTCGGCAACGCTCTCGCCGGAGTTTACCTTCAAGACATCCGCACCAACGCTGTTGGCGGCTTGCGGCAAAATGCCCAGCACTGCGCCGGTCGCGTCTGCCAGCTCTTGCGCGGCGGCATAAATGGCGGCGTAATCGGGATGGTTTTGCACTTCCGCACCCAAAATCACCGCTGCTTTTTCAGCGTTTTTCAGGCTGGCGGTAACGGCGTGTTCCGCATTGGCAGACAGGTTTTTCAGACGGCATGCCCACTCGTCGGGATGTGCGGCTTCTTGAGACAGAAGCGGCATAAACAATTCTTCTTTGCTGCTGGTCAATACGCTCAAGGCCATACGGTCTTTGGCGGCGCGGCGCAGGCGGGCGGTCAGGAGTGGCTGTTCTTTGCGCAAGTTCGCACCGACTACCAATACGGCATCGTTGTCAGCCAAAGATTCGATACTTTGTCCCAACCATTGCGCACCTTTAATGCCGTCTGAAAGACGTTTGTCTTGTTGGCGCAAACGGGTTGCAAAGTTTTTAACGCCCAAGCCGTCGGCAAGTTTCTTAGCCAGATACAGCTCTTCAACCGTATTCATCGGATTGGCCCAAACACCGACTTGGTCTTGGTTGCCGTCTTTGGCGATACATTCAATCGCGCTGCGGACATATTCCAACGCGGTTTTCCAATCCACGTCCATCCACTCGCCGCCCTGTTTGATTTTCGGGTTTTTCAGACGGCTTTCGTGATACAGGCCTTCGTAGGCGAAACGGTCGCGGTCGGACAGCCAGCATTCGTTGATGGCTTCGTTTTCCAACGGCAACACGCGGCGGACGGTATGGTCTTTGGTCTGTACAATCAGATTACTGCCCAAAGCATCATGGGCGGAAACGGATTTACGGCGGTTCAATTCCCAAGTGCGCGCGTTGAAGCGGAACGGTTTGCTGGTCAATGCGCCGACAGGACACAAATCGATGACGTTGCCTGACAATTCGGTTTCCACCGCTTTGCCGATAAAAGGCATAATCTCGGAATGCTCGCCGCGGTTGGCCATGGCGATTTCTTGCACGCCGGCGATTTCTTCAGTAAAACGGACGCAACGGGTACAGTGGATACAACGGCTCATTTCCTCAGCGGAAACCAAAGGACCCATGTCCTTGCCGACGACGGAACGTTTTTCTTCAGTATAACGGCTGGTGGTTTTGCCGTAGCCCATCGCCAAATCCTGCAACTGGCATTCGCCGCCTTGGTCGCAGGTCGGACAATCAAGCGGATGGTTGATGAGCAGGAACTCCATCACGCCTTCTTGCGCCTCTCGGGCTTTTGCCGAATGCGTACGTACAATCATGCCGTCTGTAACCGGCGTGGCACAGGCGGGCAGGGGCTTGGGGGCTTTTTCCACGTCCACCAGACACATACGGCAGTTGGCGGCGATGGAAAGTTTTTTGTGGTAACAGAAATGCGGGATATAAGTACCGAGCTTGTGCGCGGCTTCAATCACCGTCGCGCCCTGCTCCACAGATACCTGTTTGCCGTCGATTTCGATTTGTAACATGGTTCGTTCCTAGTTACGGGTATTTAATAAATAATTCTTTTAGAGGCCGTCTGAAAACTTAGCACCATTTATTCGGTTTCATCGGTCCGCCGTGTTCGATGTAATGCACAAACTCATCACGGAAATGCTTGGTAAAGCTGCGGACAGGGAAGACGGCGGCATCGGCAAGGGCGCAGATAGTGCGGCCTGCCATTTGGTTGCCGACGGAATCCAGCAAATCCAAGTCTTCCATGCGGCCTTTGCCTTCTACGATGCGGTGGACGATACGGTAAAGCCAGCCGGTACCTTCTCGGCAAGGCGTACATTGGCCGCAAGACTCGTCATAGTAGAAGTAGCTCAGGCGCTCAAGGGCTTTGACCATGCACACGTCTTCGTCCATGACGATAATCGCTCCGGAACCCAGCATCGAGCCTGCTTTGGAAATCGAGTCATAGTCCATATTGGTCTGCATCATGATATCGGCAGGCAACACGGGCGCGGACGAACCGCCGGGGATAACGGCTTTGAGTTTTTTGCCGCCGCGCATACCGCCTGCCATTTTCAAGATTTCGGCAAACGGCGTACCCAATGGCACTTCATAGTTGCCCGGACGCTCGACATGACCGGAAATACAGAACAATTTGGTACCGCCTGCATTCGGAATACCTTTATCTGCAAACGCCTGTCCGCCGTCACGGATAATGAAGGGGACGGAGGAGAACGTTTCGGTATTGTTGATGGTAGTCGGTTTGCCGTACAGGCCGAACGAAGCAGGGAATGGTGGTTTAAAGCGCGGCTGACCTTTTTTGCCTTCCAACGATTCGAGCAATGCGGTTTCTTCGCCGCAAATATATGCGCCGTAGCCGTGGTGGGCGAAGAGTTCAAATTCAAAATCCGAACCCAAAATATTTTTACCCAAAAAACCTGCGGCACGGGCCTGCTCCAAAGCGGCTTCAAAACGTTGGTAGCCTTCGAAAATTTCGCCGTGGATGTAGTTGTAGCCGGCTTTCGCACCCATCGCGTAACCGGCAATAATCATGCCTTCAATCAGGGCATGCGGATTGAACATGATGATGTCGCGGTCTTTAAATGTACCCGGCTCGCCTTCGTCGGTATTGCAAACCACATATTTTTCGCCCGGGAAGGAACGGGGCATAAAGCTCCATTTCAAACCGGTTGGGAAGCCCGCACCGCCACGACCGCGCAAGCCGGAGGTTTTGACTTCGTCAATCACGTCGGTTTGCGAGATGTTTTCGGACAGGATTTTACGCAGGGCGGTATAACCGCCACGTTTGACGTATTCGTCCAATGTCCAGCAATCGGGATTGGCGGTATCCACTTGGTCAAAAATCACGCCTGATTGGTAAATAGCCATTTTGGGTGTGCCTGTTCGTTTTCGTATCGGTTGCAGCCGTTGTTTTCAGACGGCCTTTTATTTCAGTTCGGCAAGTTTCTTGTCAATTGCTTCTTCGGTCATAAAGCTGCACATGCTGTGGTTGTTGACCAGCATAACCGGAGCGTCGCCACATGCGCCCATGCATTCACCTTCGACAAGGGTAAATTTGCCGTCAGGCGTGGTTTCGCCGTAGCCGATACCGAGTTTTTGTTTGAGGTATTCGCCGGTTGCCATACCGCCGCGCAGGGCGCAGGGCAGGTTGGTACAAACGGTCAGTTTGTATTTGCCGACAGGCTCAAGGTCGTACATATTGTAGAAAGTAGCGACTTCGTAGGCTTGTGCAGGCGAGATGCCGATATAGTCTGCGACAAAGGCGATGGTCTCGGGAGCAAGCCAGCCTTTTTCGGTTTGGGCAATACGCAATGCGCCCATAATAGCGGAGCGGCGTTGGTCGGCAGGATATTTTGCCAACTCAATATCAATTTGTTTTAAAGATTCTGCGGATAACATTATCGGTCAACCTCCCCGAATACGATGTCCTGCGTACCGATGATGGCAACAACGTCGGCCAGCATGTGGCCTTTTGCCATTTCGTCCATGCCTTGCAGGTGGGCGAAGCCGGGTGCGCGAATTTTCAGGCGGTAGGGTTTATTTGCGCCGTCTGAAATGATGTAAACGCCGAACTCACCTTTCGGATGTTCGACAGCGGTGTAGGTCTCACCCTCGGGAACGTGCATACCCTCGGTAAAGAGTTTGAAATGGTGAATCAGGTCTTCCATACCTGTTTTCATTTCGGTACGTTTGGGCGGAGCAAATTTGTGGTTTGTGGTAATGACCGGACCCGGATTGACACGCAACCACTCGGAACATTGTTTGATGATGCGCACGGATTGACGCATTTCTTCCATACGGCAGAGGTAGCGGTCGTAGCAGTCGCCGTTGACGCCAACGGGGATGTCGAAATCCATTTGGTCGTACACTTCATACGGCTGTTTCTTACGTACGTCCCATTCCACGCCAGAACCGCGCAACATCACACCGGTAAAGCCTTTTTGCATGGCGCGTTCGGGGGAGACGACGCCGATGCCGACGGTACGCTGTTTCCAAATACGGTTGTCGGTCAGGAGGGTTTCGAGTGTGTCGATGTTTTTCGGGAAACGTTCGCAGAAGGCATCGATAAAGTCGAGCATGGTGCCTTCGCGGGATTCGTTGAGCTGCTTCAATACTTTGGCATTGCGGAATTTGCTGCTCTCGTATTTGGGCATGAAGTCGGGCAGGTCGCGGTAAACGCCGCCGGGACGGAAGTAGGCGGCGTGCATACGCGCGCCGGACACGGCTTCGTACAAGTCCATCAGCTCTTCGCGGTCGCGGAAGGCGTAAAGAATGGCGGTCATCGCGCCGATGTCGAAGGCGTGCGAACCGATGCCCATCAAGTGATTGAGGATGCGCGTTACTTCGGCAAACATCACGCGAATATACTGGGCGCGGATAGGTACATCGATACCGGCAAGTTTTTCTACCGCCAAGCAATACGCCTGCTCGTTGACCATCATGGAAACGTAGTCCAAGCGGTCCATATAGGGCAGGGCTTGCAGATAGGTTTTGGTTTCGGCCAGTTTTTCAGTACCGCGGTGCAGGAGGCCGATATGCGGGTCGGCGCGGACGATGGTTTCACCCTCCAACTCCAAAATCATACGCAATACGCCGTGCGCCGCAGGGTGTTGCGGGCCGAAGTTGATGGTGTAGTTTCTTAATTTATTGGCCACCGTAGTTCTCCTCACGGACGATACGCGGCGTGATCTCGCGCGGCTCAATGGTAACAGGTTGGTAAATCACGCGTTTTTGCTCTTCGTCGTAACGCATTTCCACATAGCCGGAAATCGGGAAGTCTTTGCGGAACGGATGTCCGACGAAACCGTAATCGGTCAGGATGCGGCGCAAGTCCGGGTGGTTGTTAAACATAATGCCGTACATATCGAAGGCTTCGCGTTCGTACCAATCCGCACTGTTGTAAATATCGACTACGGATTCGACTACGGGGAAGTCGTCGTCTGAAACCCAGACACGTACGCGGATGCGTTGATTGTTTTTAACGGAAAGCAGCTGACTGACGACGGCAAAGCGTTTGCCCTGCCATACTTCGTTTTTGTAAGTGCTGTAATCGACACCGCACAAGTCAACCAGAAGCTCGAAATGCAGCTCTTCATGGTCGCGCAATACGGTCATGACTGAAATATAGTGTTCGGGCAGACACTCGACGGTAATCTCGCCCAAAGCTGAAATGATTTTGCTTGCCTGATCGCCAAGCACACCGACAACGGTCTCGTATAAGTTTTGAATGCTTGCCATATCGTCCTCTCCTTACTCGTCACGCGCGATGGTGGAAGTGCGCTTGATTTTTTGTTGGAGCTGAATCAGGCCGTAAATCAGGGCTTCCGCAGTTGGCGGACAACCCGGCACATAAACGTCTACCGGCACGACGCGGTCAGCACCGCGCACAACGGAATAAGAATAGTGATAATAGCCGCCGCCGTTGGCACACGAACCCATAGACAATACCCAGCGCGGCTCGGCGAGCTGGTCGTATACGCGGCGCAGGGCTGGTGCCATTTTATTGGTGAGCGTACCTGCCACAATCATCAGGTCGGCCTGACGTGGGGACGGACGGAAAATGATGCCAAAGCGGTCAAGGTCGTAACGCGCCATGCCCGCATGCATCATTTCTACGGCGCAGCAGGCCAAGCCGAAAGTAACCGGCCACAATGAACCGGTACGCATATAGTTCAGCACCGTATCTGCGCTGGTGGTGATGAAACCTTTTTTCAAAACGCCTTCTATTCCCATTCCAGCGCACCTTTTTTCCATTCGTAAATAAAGCCTACCGTCAGAACAACGATAAACACCAGCATAGACCAGAAGCCGTACGCGCCCAAATCTTTGAACACGACAGCCCACGGCAACATGAACGCGACCTCCAAATCAAAAAGGATGAAGAGGATGGCGACGAGGTAATAGCGCACGTCGAACTTCATCCTTGCGTTTTCAAAGGCTTCGAAACCGCATTCGTAAGGCGCGTCTTTTTCGGCGTAATGGCGTTTCGGGCCTAAAATCGTGCCGAGCAGGATAAACAGCACGCCGGCTGCAAGACCGACAAGAATAAAGACAAAGACGGGAAAGTAAGCGGACAACATGGTTACACCCAAATCCGTTAACAAAATTTCTACAATAATTTCGTATTTTAGCGAATTTCAAAAACCTTTAAAAGGAAAACAGGCAAAAAAGTCCAATAAATACAATTATTTTATGATAACGATTATTATTTGAGTTTTGTAAATACCCTATCTGATTTTCCCTTTTCCGCTTACCCCTCGCATTCTTCCTTACCCGCATACGACAATGCCGTCTGAAAGCTTCAGACGGCATGGGATAATGTATGGTAAAACTATCGGACAGTCTGCAAGACTTCACGCACGCCGGCTTTAAGTTCCACCCCAAAACGCCTGCCCAATAGTGTGCCGAAATCGTCCTGCCGTGTGTAATCGACCAAATCCGGAGCTTTGACGACATTGCGCGCCACGCTGTAGACATTGCCGAGACCGTCTATCAATCCGACTTTCTGCGCATCCGCACCCGTGTACACCCGACCGCTGAACACATCGGGATACTGTTGGAACTTAAGTCGGCTGCCACGTCCTGCTTTAACAGCTTTGATAAATTCTCCGTGTATGCCGGTCAGCATTTCTTCCCAGATTTTCGACTGTTCGGGCGTTTCGGGAGAAAACGGATCGCCCATACCCTTGTTGCTGCCTGCAATTTTAACCCTGCGTTTCACGCCGATTTTTTCCATTAATTCAGTAGCATCAAAACTGCTGCCGATAACGCCGATGCTGCCGACGATGCTGGACGGGTCTGCATAAATTTTGTCTGCCGCCGCCGCAATATAGTAGCAGCCGGATGCACACATATCCTCCGCCACGAGATAAACGGGAATGTCGGGATGTTGCGCTTTCAGGCGGCGTATTTCCTCAAAGGCAGTATTGGATACGACAGGAGAGCCGCCCGGACTGTTGGCGCGGATGATAATGGCCTTTGCTTGCGGGTTTTTGTAGGCAGCTTCCATGCCGTCTTTCAGTTTCTTGACCTGATCTTCGACGCCGTTGCCGATTTCTCCGTACAGGTTGACGACTGCCGTATGCGGCGTATTGCCTTCCAGCCGCAACGCCGTTTCATCTTTACGGAAAATGCCGGCAAGCAGGGCAATCAAAATCAGGGTGCTGACGGCACGCCAAATGTTTTTCCACATCCGTTCCCTGCGCCTGTCCCGATAGGCAGACAGCAGCACTTCACGCATGATGTCGCGCTCCCAAGAAGTTTCCATGGTATTTTGGGCTTCGGAGGCTTCGTTTTCCCTCCTAATCCGATATTGCATACTTGACCTTTCTTAAAATATCCCGAAGGGCAGAACTGTTCATTCTGCCCGATTTTTCCGTTCTACGCCCATTGCGTCCAAGTTGTCGGACACCTCTTTCCACGCCGCATCCAGAAGCTGCACCGCCTCACCCTCTGCCTTAATGCCGAACTCGATATGCGGCCTGACTGCCGTTCCGTCCGCATTGCTCCAGCCGACGCTGGGCAGGCTGTAAGAACGCACGCCGGGATAAGTTTGTTCGATATACTCCATAAGCGGCGTCAACCGTGATTCCGGCTGCTCGAACACATACACGCTGCGGCTGCCGCGTTCGGTTTGGTTGAAGCGGTCGGCATAATAAGTATTCAAAACCCATTCGGCCATCGGGTGCGCCATCACAGGGAAGCCGGGGAAGAAATAATGCTCGCAGATGGAAAATCCGGCGATATTATTAAACGGATTGGGCACCAATTCCGCGCCTTCAGGAAAATCCGCCATCTTCAGGCGTTGGGCGTGTTCGGGCGAATCGAGCGGCTCGCCGCGTTTAAGGGTCACGCCTTCGATGAACTTGGCGGCTTCAGGATGGCGGACGATGGGCAAATCCAAAGCGGCGGCTGCGGCTTGGCGGGTGTGATCGTCGGGCGTGGCGCCGATACCGCCGGTAACGAAAGTCGGCATGCCGTCTGAAAAGCTGCGGCGCAGTTGTTTGACCAACAAATCAGGTTCGTCTGGCAGATATTGCACCTGATTGAGCTTCAGTCCGTGCGATTCCAATAAGGATTTAAAAAAGGCGAAATGCTTGTCTTGACGGCTGCCGTGCAGGATTTCGTCGCCGATGATGATAAGGTTGAACGCATTCATAATGTTTTCGGTTTTAAATACCGCCTGAAACGGCAGAATACCCGTTCAGACGGCATGATGGCTGACAATATTTTCTATTTATAAGATAATGGCTTTGATTTTTCAAGCTATCGAGGATTTTTTCATGAGCCAAAACCATACCATTTTACAAAATCTCCCCGTCGGTCAAAAAGTCGGCATCGCCTTCTCCGGCGGTCTTGATACCTCTGCCGCGCTGTTGTGGATGAAACTCAAAGGCGCGCTGCCTTATGCCTACACTGCCAACCTCGGCCAGCCCGACGAAGACGACTACAATGCCATTCCCAAAAAAGCGATGGAGTACGGTGCGGAAAACGCCCGCCTAATTGACTGCCGCGCGCAGTTGGCACACGAAGGTATCGCCGCCATCCAATGCGGCGCGTTCCACGTTTCCACCGGCGGCATCGCCTATTTCAACACCACGCCTCTGGGCCGCGCCGTGACCGGCACCATGCTCGTTTCCGCCATGAAAGAAGACGACGTCAATATCTGGGGCGACGGCAGCACCTACAAAGGCAACGACATCGAGCGTTTCTACCGCTACGGTTTGCTCACCAATCCCGCACTGAAAATCTACAAACCTTGGCTCGATCAACAATTTATCGACGAACTCGGCGGCCGTCACGAAATGAGCGAATTTCTGATTGCCAACGGTTTCAACTACAAAATGTCGGTTGAGAAAGCCTATTCTACCGACTCCAACATGCTCGGCGCCACCCACGAAGCCAAAGACTTGGAATTCCTCAACAGCGGCATCAAAATCGTTAAGCCCATCATGGGCGTTGCCTTCTGGGACGAAAACGTCGAAGTCAAACCCGAAGAAGTCAGCGTACGCTTTGAAGAAGGCGTGCCGGTTGCATTAAACGGCAAAGAATACGCCGATCCTGTCGAACTCTTCCTCGAAGCCAACCGCATCGGCGGCCGTCACGGCTTGGGCATGAGCGACCAAATCGAAAACCGCATCATCGAAGCCAAATCGCGCGGCATCTACGAAGCCCCGGGCATGGCGTTGTTCCACATCGCCTACGAACGCTTGGTTACCGGCATCCACAACGAAGACACCATCGAACAATACCGCATCAACGGCCTGCGCCTCGGCCGCCTGCTCTACCAAGGCCGCTGGTTCGACAGCCAAGCCCTCATGTTGCGCGAAACCGCCCAACGCTGGGTCGCCAAAGCCATCACCGGCGAAGTCACCCTCGAACTGCGTCGCGGCAACGACTACTCGATTCTGAACACCGAATCGCCTAACCTGACCTACCAACCGGAACGCCTGAGCATGGAAAAAGTCGAAGACGCCGCGTTCACTCCGCTCGACCGCATCGGCCAACTGACCATGCGCAACCTCGACATCACCGACACCCGCGCCAAACTGGGTATCTACTCTCAAAGCGGTTTGTTGGCATTGGGTGAAGGTTCGGTATTACCGCAGTTGGGCAATAAGAAATAAAGCAGCCCTGTCATTTGAGACTGTTGCAAACGGGAAAGGTCGTCTAAAATTCAGTTTTCAGACGACCTTTCTATTTTTTCCTCAAATCATTTGAAATCATGAAATTCTTTTCCCACTTTTATCTTGAAAACCATATGTATTTCAACGACTACTTGAAATACGTCCTGATTTTCGCCGCTCTTGTCATCCTACTGCTCGCCGTATCACAATACCTGCGCCACCGCATGGATACCAAATACCGCGACCTGAGCATTATCGCCTTACTGCTGCTCATCCTCATCAGCGGCATCCAATACCTCTCATACAGCGAACGCCAAAACTTCGCCGCCGACACCTCGCGCATGGTCGGTTTTCTCAATGCCCTGATTGAAAACCAAAAAGTGGAAAAACGCGACATCATTGTCAACAGCACGCACCTATACAACGGCATGATTATCGGCATCAAAAGCCAATATTACGAAGTCCATTTCAATCAAGACTTCTCCGCCTACACCCTGACCCCCACCAATCTGGTCAACAACAACATCGAACTCATCGACAAAGAATAACAGGACACACTCATGGAAGCATACTCCCTCCTTGCCCTCAAACTCCTCATGGGTATTTTAGGTTTGGTCTTTCAAATTAATATCTTAGGAAAAGGAAACCTCGCCCCCACTTCCGCTATGGACCAAGTACAAAACTATGTGCTTGGCGGCATCATCGGCGGCGTGATTTACAGCGACAGCGTCGGGCTGTTGCAATTTTTCCTCGTGCTGATTTTGTGGACGCTGTTGGTCTTGAGCCTGAAATTCATCAAAAACCACAACCGCTGGATCAAATCCGTAATTGACGGCAAATCTGTTTGGGTCATCATCAACGGTAAAATCCAAGCAGAAGAATGTATGAAAAACGGCATCAGCGCACACGATCTCATGTTCAAACTCCGCGCCGCCGGCATCTACGAAATCTCAGCCGTCAAACGCGCCGTGATGGAACAAAACGGGCAACTTACCGTCATCCAATACGGCGACGAAAGCCTGCGCTATCCGCTGATTACAGACGGTCAAGTCGATCCCGACATCCTCGAAATCATCAACCGCGATGAAGCGTGGCTGCAACAGGAACTCGACCGCCTCAAGCTCACTGCCGTGCAAGTCTATATCGGCGAATACATCGACGGGAAACTGGTGGCACATCCTTATCCGTAACCTCCGGGAATCCATAACGGATTTATCTCCCGCTTTCCCAAGCAAGTAGTGCGGACAACCGTCAAACACCTAAAAAAATGCCGTCTGAAACTTTACTGTTTCAGACGGCATTCCATATCCAAGCCTATTTCCTCTGTCTGCCCATATCGGCGGCGGCAGTAAACAAAACATCGGTTGAGGAATTCAACGCCGTTTCTGCCGAATCCTGAATCACGCCGATGATAAAGCCGACTGCAACCACCTGCATGGCGACATCGTTATTGATACCGAACAGGCTGCACGCTAAAGGAACCAGCAGAAGGGAACCGCCTGCCACGCCGGATGCGCCGCACGCACTGACGGTTGCCACCAGGCTCAAAAGCAACGCAGTGGCAAAATCAACATGAATCCCTTGAGTGTACGCGGCCGACATTGCCAATACGGTAATCGTAATCGCCGCACCCGCCATATTGATGGTTGCACCCAAAGGAATGGAAATCGAATAAGTATCTTCATGCAAACCCAACTTTTTCGCCAAAGCCATATTGACAGGAATATTGGCAGCAGAAGAACGGGTAAAGAAAGCATATACGCCGCTTTCGCGCAAACAGGTAAACACCAGTGGATAAGGATTGCTGCGGATTTTCCACCACACGATGACCGGATTGACCACCAATGCGATAAACACCATACAGCCAAGCAAGACAGCAAGCAGCTTCACATAACCGGAAAGCGCGCCGAAACCTGTTTCCGCAATCGTGGACGATACCAAACCAAAAATACCCAGAGGGGCAAAGCGGATAATCCATTTCACAACAGTAGAAACCGCTTCCGCCAAATCGGCGACGACCTGCCGCGTTACGTCCGAACCATGATTGCGCAATGCCGCACCCAAAACCAAAGCCCAAGCCAAAATACCGATATAGTTGGCATTGGCAATCGCATTAACCGGGTTGGCAACCAAACTCATCAGCAGGGATTTCAAAACCTCCACAATACCGGAAGGAGGCGCATTGGATACCTCGCCTGCACCCGCCAATACGATGTGTACGGGAAACACCATGCTGGCCACTACCGCCACGACGGCGGCGGCAAATGTTCCAATCAAATATAAAATGATAATAGGCTTGATAAACGCCTCATTGCCTTTTTGATGCTGCGCAACGGCTGCTGCGACCAAAACAAAAACCAAAACAGGGGCAACGGCTTTAAGCGCACCGACAAACAGGCTGCCAAAAAGACCTGCCGCCAAACCCAGTTGCGGTGAAACCGAACCGATTACAATACCCAACACCAAACCGACGGCAATCTGTTTGACCAGGCTGACACTGTTAATCGCATTAAGTAAGGATCTGCCGAATGCCATTATTCTTCCTTATGTTGTTATATGTTAAGAAACGTTGTATTTTAAAAGAAATCTCATCTCCCGTGTTTTTTTATTTTTTCCGCATGCCGATTTAAAACAAAATACCATCAAACAAATAAATAAAGACACAACAAACCACAACCGTTAAAATGCCCGAAATTTATATGCCGTCTGAAATACCTTATCCCTTTCAAACAATATAAGGCAGCCGTTCAAAACCCAGTAGAAACGATGTTAGAATCAAAAAGACCGACACTACCGCCCGACACGCATACCATTATGATCAAACTGACCACCCCGCTCCTTCTGGCTCTATCTTTCTTCCCATCCGCACATGCGCTTGCTGCCGACCATACCGAAGATAAGGCAAAGGGTTCGATACTGACGAAAAATAAAAATACAGACACTGAATCGGTCAAATTAAAACCCAAATTTCCCATCAGTATCGATACGCAAGACAGTGAAATTAAAGATATGATAGAAGAACACCTGCCGCTCATCACACAGCAGCAGGAAGAGGTTTTGGATAAGGAACAGGTGGGCTTCCTTGCCGAAGAAGCACCGGACAACGTCAAAACCATGCTCCGCAGCAAAGGCTATTTCAACAGCAAAGTCAGCCTGACGGAAAAAAACGGCGGCTACACAGTACATATCATACCCGGCCCGCGCACCAAAATCAGCAATGTCAGCGTCGCCATCCTCGGCGACATCCTTTCAGACGGCAACCTTGCCGAATACTACCGCAACGCCATGTCAAACTGGCAGCAGCCGGTGGGCAGCGATTTTAATCAGGACGACTGGGAAAGCAGCAAAACATCCGTTCTCAGCGCGGTAACGCGCAAAGGTTATCCCCTGGCCAAACTCGGCAATACGCAGGCTACCGTCAACCCGGATACCGCCACCGCCGATTTGAACGTCATTGTAGACAGCAACCGCCCCATATTATTCGGCAACTTTGAAATCACCGGCACACAGCGTTACCCTGAACAAATCGTTTCCGGCCTTGCGCGTTTCCAGCCCGGTATGCCGTACGACCTAGACCTGTTACTCGACCTCCAACAGGCCCTCGAACAAAACGGACATTATTCCGGCGCATCCGTACAAGCAGACTTCGACCACCTTCAAGACGACCGCGTTCCCGTCAAAGTCAACGTAACCGAAGTCAAACGCCACAAACTCGAAACCGGCGTACGGCTTGATTCGGAATACGGTTTGGGCGGCAGGATCGCCTACGACCATTACAACCTCTTCAACAAAGGCTATATCGGTTCGGTCGTTTGGGATATGGACAAATACGAAACCACGCTTGCCGCCGGTATCAGCCAACCCCGCAACTACAGGGGCAAATACTGGACAACCAACGTTTCCTACAACCGTTCGACCACTCAAAACCTCGAAAAACGCTCCCTCTCCAGCGGCATATGGCATGTACGCGACCGTAACGGCATCGATGCGCGGCTGGGTGTGGAATTCCTTGTAGAAGACCGAAAAATTCCCGATACGGATTACGATTTGGGAAAAAGCCATGCCACCATGCTGACCGCATCATGGAAACGACAGTTGCTCAACAGCGAACTGCACCCTGAAAACGGCTATTACCTGGACGGCAAAATCGGTACGACTTTGGGCAAATTCCTGTCCTCTACCGTTCTGACGCGTGCCTCCGCCCGTGCCGGCTATTTCTTCACGCCCGAAAACAAAAAAATCGGTACGTTCATCATACGCGGTCAGGCAGGGTACACCGTTGCCCGCAAAGATGCCGAAGTTCCTTCAGGGTTGATGTTCCGCAGCGGCGGCGCGTCCTCCGTACGCGGTTACGAACTCGACAGTATCGGACTTGCAGGTCCGAACGGATCGGTTCTGCCCGAGCGTGCCGTCTTTGTGGGCAGCCTGGAATACCAACTGCCGTTTACGCGCACCCTTTCCGGCGCGGTGTTCCACGATATGGGCGATGTCTCCACCAATTTCAAACACATGACGCTGAAACACGGCTCCGGTTTGGGTGTGCGCTGGTTCAGTCCGCTCGCACCGTTTTCCTTCGATATTGCCTACGGGCACAGCGATAGAAAAATCCGTTGGCACATCAGCCTGGGAACACGCTTCTAAACCGGTATAGCCGTTTCAGACGGCACCGACGCAACTATTTTGAAACAGACACCATGACCGATACTTCACCGACCGTCAACGACACACGACAAATGCCGTCTGAAAACCGCCCTACCCCGCCGGTAAAAAAACGCAAACTGTTCCGTAAATCGGCAGCGGTATTGCTGTGCATCCTCATCCTGATAACGTCGTTTGCCGGCTGGCTTGCCGGTACGGAATCCGGTTTACGCTTCGGTCTGTACAAGATTCCGTCATGGTTCGGCGTAAACATCTCTTCCAAAAACCTCAAAGGTACGCTGATAGCCGGATTTGACGGCGACAACTGGTCGATAGAAACCGAAGGTGCCGACATCACCGTCAGCCGTTTCCGATTCGATTGGAAACCGTCCGAGCTGATACGCCGCCGCCTGCACATTACCGAAATATCCGCCGGCGACATTTCCATCGTTACCAAACCGACCCCGCCTAAAGAAGAGCGTCCGGCACAAGGGCTGCCGGACAGTATAGACCTGCCTGCCGCCGTATCCGTCGACCGCTTTGAAACAGGTAAAATCAGCGTGGGCAAAGCCTTTGACAAACAAACCGTCTATCTCGAAAGGCTGGATGCTTCATACCGTTATGACATCAAAGGACACCGCCTCGACCTGAAAACCGCCGACACCCCGTGGAGCAAATCGACCGGTGCAGTCGTAATCGGTCTGAAAAAACCTTTTGTCCTCAACACCGCCATCTACACCAAAGGCGAACTGGAAGGCGAAACCATACACGGTACGGCGCGCCTGTGGGGTAGTTTGCAGGATATGCACACCGACCTGATACTGGATGGCGACAATATCCATTTATCGGGGAAATCCATCATCCACCCGTTTGCCGAATCATTGGATAAAACATTGGAAGAAGTGCTGATTAAAGGATTCAACATCAATCCGTCCGCCTTCCTGCCCTCCCTACCCAAAGCAAGGCTTAACTTTGACCTGACCGCCATTCCGTCTTTTTCAGACGGCATCGCACTGGATGGTTCTCTCGACCTGGAAAATACCGAGGCCGGTTTTGCCGACCGCAACAGCATCCCCGTCCGACAGATTTTGGGAGACTTCGTCATCGGTCAGGATGGTGTGGTACATATTGATGATGCGGGCATTGCCCTGCTCGAACGGGGAAATATCAACCTGTCCGGCGATATCGATACCGGAAAAAACATCCTGCAACTGGATATAGGCATAGACTCTGTCGGCTCGGATGATGTGATTCAAACCGCAATCAACGGCAGGTTGAACGGAAATATCGGCATCAAAGGCCCAACCGCCTCACCCGGCATCACTTGGAAACTCAGCAACGGTACGGCACGCACGCACGGCAGTCTGGGTATTGAAAGCGACCCCGCAAACGGACAGCAAAAACTGGTGTTCGACACCGTTAGCATTGAAGCAGGGCAAGGCAGCTTGACCGCGCAAGGCTACCTCGAACTGTTTAAAGACCGCCTGCTCAAACTCGATATCCGCTCCCAAGCATTCAACCCCGCACATATCGACCCGAAGTTTCCATCAGGTAATATCAACGGCTCAATAAACCTTGCAGGAGAACTCGCAAAAGAGCAGTTTTCAGGCAAAATGCGGTTTTCTCCCAGCATACTCAACGGTGTACCGCTTAACGGCCATGCCGATATTATTTACGAATCCCGCCACCTTCCGCGTGCCCTGATTGATTTGCGTCTGGGGCAGAACATTATTAAAACAGACGGCAGCTTCGGTAAAAAAGGAGACCGTCTCAACCTCAATATCACCGCCCCCGATTTATCCCGTTTCGGTTTCGGACTGGAAGGCTTGTTAAACATACACGGCCATCTTTCCGGGGACCCGTCCGAAGGCATCAAAACATTTGAAACCAACCTTTCCGGTACGGCACGCGGCCTGCATATCGGCAAAGCGGCAAACATCCGTTCCCTCGATTTCACGCTCAAAGGTTCGCCCGATATAAACCGTCCGCTCCATGCCGACATAAAAGGCAGCAGCCTCTCCGTATCCGGCGGGTCGGCAGTTATCGACACTGCCGACCTGACACTGGACGGCACGGGCGCGCAACACCGTATCCGTACGCATGCCTCCATGACACTGAACGGCAAACCGTTCAAATTTGACTTGGACGCTTCAGGCGGTATCAACAAGGCACTTACCCTATGGAAAGGCAGTATTAGTGTTTTCGACATCGGCGGCGCATTCAACCTCAAGTTACAAAACCGTATGATGCTTGAAGCCGGCGCGGAACGTGTGGCCATGAGTACGGCAAACTGGCGAGCTATGGGCGGCAGCCTGAATCTGCAACACTTTTCTTGGGATAAAAAAAGCGGCATATCGGCAAAAGGCAACGCACACAGCCTGCACATTGCCGAGCTGCACAATTTCTACAAACCGCCTGTCGAACATAATCTGGTTTTGGACGGAGATTGGGATGTCGCCTACGGGCATAATGCGCACGGCTACCTCAACATCAGCCGCCAAAGCGGGGATGTCGTATTAGACGGGAAACATGCTTTGGGCTTGAATGCGCTTTCCTTAAAAACCCGTTTCCAAAACAACCGCATCGAAACCCTGCTTGACAGCGGCACGCGTTTCGGACGGATTAATGCCGATTTGGATATCGGCAACGCCTTCGGCGGTAATATGGCTGCCGCCCCGATTGGCGGGAGGATTACCGTTTCTCTTCCCGATTTCGGTGCATTCAAACCCTTTCTGCCCGCTACCGTACAAAATATCACCGGCAACCTGAACGCCGACGCGCATATCGGCGGACGGGTAAGCTCTCCGTCCGTCAACGCCGCTGTCAACGGTAGCAGCAACTACGGGAAAATCAACGGCAACATCACAATCGGGCAAAGTAATTCTTTCAGTACCTCGCCCCTGGGCGGGAAACTCAACCTGACTGTTGCCGATGCCGAAGTATTCCGCAACTTCCTACCGGTCGGACAAACCGTCAAAGGCAGCCTGAATGCCGCCGTAACCCTTGGCGGTAACATTGCCAATCCGCACTTGGGCGGCAGCATCAACGGCGAAAAACTCTACTACCGCAACCAATCCCAAGGCATCATCTTGGATAACGGTTCACTGCGCTCCCATATAGAGGGTAGGAAATGGATAATTGACAGCTTGAAATTCCGTCATGAAGGGACGGCGGAACTCTCCGGCACGGTCAGTATGGAAAACAGCGAACCCGATGTCGATATCAGCGCGGTATTCGACAAATACCGCATCCTGTCCCGCCCTAACCGCCGCCTTCTGGTTTCCGGCAATACGCGCCTGCTCTATTCTCCGCAAAAAGGCATATCCGTTACCGGTATGATTAAAACAGATCAAGGATTGTTCGGCTCACAAAAATCCTCAATGCCGTCTGTCGGGGATGATGTCGTCGTATTAGGAGAACCCAAAAAAGAAGCTGCCACAACCCTCCCCGTCAGCATGAACCTTACCTTGGATTTAAACGACAATATCCGCTTCGTCGGTTATGGTGCAGACGTTACCGCAGGCGGCAAGCTGACCCTGACCTCGCATCCTGGAGAGAGCGTACAGGGAATAGGTACGGTGCACATTGTCAAAGGACGTTATAAAGCATACGGGCAGGATTTGGACATCACCAAAGGCAGGGTTTCCTTTGTCGGACCGCTCAATGCCCCCAACCTCAACATTCGTGCCGAACGCCGCCTTTCCCCTGTGGGGGCGGGTGTAGAAATTTTAGGCAGCCTCAACAGTCCGCGCGTTACCCTGACTGCAAACGAACCGATGAGTGAAAAAGACAAGCTCTCATGGCTCGTCCTCAACCGTGCCAGCAGCGGCAGCAGCAGCGACAACGATACCCTGTCTGCCGCCGCAGGCGCACTACTTGCCGGACAAATCAACGACCGAATCGGACTGGTGGATGATTTGGGATTTACCAGCAAACGCAGCAGAAACGCGCAAACCGGCGAACTTAATCCCGCCGAACAGGTACTGACTATCGGCAAACAACTCACCGGCGATCTCTACATCGGATACGAATACGGCATTTCCAGTGCAGAACAGTCCATCAAAATGGTTTACCAGTTGACTCGTGCCATACAGGCGGTTGCCCGTATCGGCAGCCGTTCGTCGGGCGGCGAGCTGAAATACACCATACGTTTCGACCGTTTCTTCGGTTCAGACAAAAAAGACTCCGCGGAAAACGGCAAAGAAAAATAGTCGGATTTCAGACGGCAAAGCCAACGATTCAAGCTGCGCCGTCTGCAAATCACACCGTCAAAAAGAGCTTTTACTTAAATACAATTTATTGAATTTAAACGATTATTAAATGAATTTAGTACAAAAAACCGTAATAATCTATTTGACAATACATAAAAATATCGGTTACAACCGGATTTGATACAAGAAAAATACCGATGCCGTCTGCAACCGTTTCAGACGGCATTACGAGAAAATCTTTTAGGAGAATCCACATGTCCCAACACTCCTCCTGCTCCGAAGAAAAAAAATTCTTTGGGCATCCCTTCCAGCTTTCCACCCTCTTCCATATTGAATTGTGGGAACGTTTTTCCTTCTACGGAATGCAGGGCATCCTGCTGATTTACCTCTACTACACTGCCGACAAAGGAGGTTTGGGGATAGACAAAACCCTTGCAGGCGGTATTGTCGGCGCATACAGCGGCAGCGTGTACCTGTCCACCATTTTGGGCGCGTGGTTTGCCGACCGAGTATGGGGTGCGGAAAAAACCCTCTTCCTCTCGGGCATCGTCGTGATGCTCGGACACATCGTCCTTGCCGCAGCACCGGGCCTGTACGGCCTTTTAATCGGGCTGATATTCATCGCATTGGGCAGCGGCGGCGTGAAATCTACGGCCAGTTCAATGGTGGGCGCATTATACGAACAAGACGAAATGCGCCCGCTACGCGATGCAGGTTTCTCCATCTTCTACATTGCCATCAACATCGGCGGCTTCTTAGGCCCCTTATTGACCGGACTGCTTCAAGAAAACATCGGTTTCCATTATGGATTTGGCGCAGCAGCGGTCGGTATGGCATTCGGCTTGTGGCGTTATTCCTTGGGCCGTAAAAACCTCCCACATCCCACAGTTCCCCATCCGCTTTCAAAAGGACAAGGCAAAACTGCGGCCGCCATCGGCATTGCCTTTATTGCCGCACTTGCAACCGCTATCAAAACCGGGCTTATCAACGTCGACAATTTCTCCACCGTCCTACTGTCTACCATCATCCTTGCCGTAATCGTCTATTTTACCCGGTTGCTAACCAATCCCCACGTTAGTTCCGACAACAAACGGCACATCATCGCCTATATGCCCCTTTTCCTGACCATCTGTATGTTTTGGGCGGTCTGGTTTCAAGTCTATACGGTCGCCACAGTCTATTTTGACGAAACCGTTAACCGCACCATAGGATCATTTACCATACCGGTCTCATGGAAAGACTCCATACAAAGCATGTGGGTTATCCTCTTTTCCGGCGTAATGGCGGCTATTTGGACCAAAATGGGGCGTAAACAGCCTAAAACCCCCCTTAAATTTGCTATGGCGGTATTTGTAACCGGCGCATCCTTTCTCTGTTTCATTCCCTTTATCTCATCAGGCACCCCGATGCCTATTATGGTTTTCTCACTGATTATCCTTGCCATCACGATAGGCGAATTGATGATTTCCCCGATTGCGCTATCCATTTCCACCAAAATTGCCCCTCCTTTATTCAAAACACAAATGGTCGCCCTCAACTTTCTTGCTTTTTCATTAGGTTTTACTTTGGGAGGAGTATTGTTTGAAAAAGGTTATCATGCCGGTAACGACATCGGATTTTACCAACTGCTCTTCTACATCGGTGCAGCAACAGGCACATTACTCCTGCTGCTTATCCCTGTTTTAAATAAAATGCTGAAAGGTATAGACTGAAGCCTGTTTTTGCCACAAAAATGCCGTCTGAAAACCTTCAGACGGCATTCTTCATATAATCCCCAATACCATTCGTATTGCAACCCGACATTATTTAGGATGCCTATTTCCTTTCCGATATACCGAAATAAAATGCCGTCTGAAACATTCGTTGTATCAGACGGCACTTTTATGTCGGATGCACACCGGACAGGCGGTAAGCCGGGTTCTGTCTCGGACAGTCATTCCTCTAGGCATACCGTTGCCGGTATGCTCAAGCAACCTACCCGAACGCTCGGCGGGCAGCGTCATTGCGTTCTGTTTGGTCTTGCTCCGAATGGGGTTTGGCCTGCCGCATATTGTTACCAAATGCGCGGTGCGCCCTTACCGCACCTTTTCACCCTTACCTGTGCTGCCAAAGCAGCCATCGGCGGTTTTGCTTTCTGTTCCACTTTCCGTCGCGTTACCGCGCCCGGCCGTTAACCGGCATTCTACCCTGCGGAGCCCGGACTTTCCTCCCCGTATGCCTTACGCGATACGCGGCGACTGTCTGCCCATCCCGTGTGCGGCGCGGATTATAACACGAAACGCAAAAATGCCGTCTGAAACGGTACAGGTTTCAGACGGCATACAGTCTAAACTACACGCCTTGTTTCAGGCTGGCTTCGATAAAGCCGTCCAAGTCGCCGTCCAATACGGCTTTGGTGTTGCCGACTTCGTAGCCTGTGCGCAAGTCTTTAATGCGTGAGGAATCCAAAACGTATGAGCGGATTTGGCTGCCCCAACCTACATCGGATTTACCTTCTTCCAATGCCTGTTTCTCTTCGTTGCGTTTGCGCATTTCCAATTCGTACAGTTTGGATTTCAACATTTCCATCGCGGCGGCTTTGTTGGCGTGTTGCGAACGGTCGTTTTGACACTGCACCACAATCCCCGTCGGCTCGTGGGTGATGCGCACGGCGGAGTCGGTTTTATTGATGTGCTGGCCGCCCGCACCCGATGCGCGGTAGGTGTCGATACGCAAATCGGCGGGGTTGATTTCGATTTCGATGGAATCATCGACTTCGGGATAGGCAAACACGGAAGCAAACGAAGTATGGCGTTTGTTGTTCGAGTCAAACGGCGAGTAACGCACCAAGCGGTGAACGCCAGTTTCGGTACGCAGCAAACCGTAGGCGTATTCGCCTTCCACTCGGATAGTCGCGCGGTTGATGCCCGCGATTTCGCCGTCGTCTTCTTCGAGGATTTCGATTTTGAAGCCTTTGCGCTCGGCGTAGCGGCTGTACATGCGGAACAGCATACCCGCCCAGTCTTCCGCTTCCGTACCGCCCGCGCCTGCGGTGATGTCGATAAAGCAGTTGTTCGGGTCGGCGGGCTGGTTGAACATCCGTTTGAACTCCAAATCCGCCATCTGTTTTTCCAGTTCCGACACGTCTTCCTGCACGGCGGCGAAACCTTCTTCGTCGTTTTCTTCGACGGTCATTTCAATCAGCATGCGGTTGTCTTCGATGCCCGACGCGATGTTATCGAGCGTCAACACGATGCCTTCGAGGATTTTGCGCTCTTTGCCGATTTCTTGGGCGCGTTTCGGGTCGTTCCACAGCTCAGGGTCTTCAGAAAGGCCGATGACTTCTTCCAATCGGTCTTTCTTACCCTGATAATCCATATAAACGCGGATGTCTTCGCTGCGCTTTTCCAAATCGTTCAAGGTATTGTTGAGCTGGTTGATTACTTCGGCTTCCATGATTCTTTTGTTCTTTCAAAATTTTAGGGGCGTATTGTACGGGATTCGGGTATTTTTTTCTATGGATAAAGCCTTCTGGAAACACGTTCAGACGGCATGACTGTCAATAACGGTATGCCGCCAGTTTACGTTTAATTTCAGGCAATGCGGCACGTGCGGCCTCTTCACCCAACCGGATGGCGCGTTTTTTCTGATCGAATCCGCCAACAGACCCCAAATCCAACACCTGCGGTTTGATGACGACATTTGCCTGCCCCAATTCGTTTTGCAGTGCGGAAACGCTCATTACGTTCAGTGTCTGATCGAGATAAGAGAAGAACCCTTGATTGACATTTTTGCTCGGACGTGCGGAAATATCGACGGCAATGACAAAATTCGCCCCCTGCCGCCTGGCCGAACTGACAGGTACTGGCTGAGACAGACCGCCGTCAACATATTTGTGCCTGCCGATGATGACTGGCTGGAACACATTGGGAATTGCTGCGGAAGCACGAACCGCCTGTCCGACATTCCCCTGATTGAAAGCGACGGCTTTGCCGGTTTCAAAATCAGTGGCAACGGCGGCAAATTTAATGGGAAACTGCTGGATTTGCAATCCGCCGACCTTTTGGTTGATATAAGCCTGCAGTTTTTCACCTTTGATAAAACCACTGGTGGACAAGGTTAAATCGACTAAATCCGTTTTACCTAAAATCTCGGCTTCCAATTCAAGGCGGTCTGGAGACATTCCTGATGCATAAAGACTGCCGACTATCGAACCTGCCGATGTACCGGTTACAACCTTAACAGGAATACCATTTTCTTTCAAAACCTTAATAATCCCTATATGGGCAAATCCTTTGGATGCCCCACCACCGAGAGCCAAACCGACCACTGCAGTAGGTTTAGAGGTTTGTACGGGTTTGCGTGCAGTTTGGCTCCCTGTCGTACCGCATGCAGTAAACAGCAAAATTGCCGGCACAGCCCAAAACTGTTTTATTTTTGAAAAATTTAACATATTTATTATTCCTTTACCTGATACAGTCACTGCATTCTACACATTTTCCAATATTAGGAATTATCTCATAACGGCCCCATTCCCTAAACATCAACCTCATTCCCTTTACTCTATTAGTAGAATATTTATTATATATATTCAATATGTTACTAAAATTTTAATGATTCAGTGTAAGTTTTACATATAAGTATCGTCTAATAACATATCAATAGAAACAGGAAATTTTATGAAAAACGGAACAATCTGGCAGACGGCATTGTCCATGCTGATTTTACGTTTGTTTGCCGCATATGAATTTTTAGAATCAGGTTTGCAAAAATGGAACGGGGAAAACTGGTTTTCAGAAATTAACAGCCAATTCCCTTTCCCATTTAACATCTTTCCTGACAGCTTAAACTGGAATCTCGCCATGTATGCAGAGCTCTTGTTACCTGTCTTATTACTCTTAGGACTGGCAACACGCCTTTCAGCATTAGGACTGATAATAGTTACTGCTGTCGCATGGGCTGCAGTTCATGCCGGTTTGGGCTACAATGTCTGCGACAACGGCTATAAAATGGCTTTAATCTATATCGTGGTTTTGATTCCCCTACTGCTTCAAGGAGCGGGTACTTGGTCGCTTGACCAACTGATCAAACACCGTTTTCACGCCAAATGCCGTCTGAAAAACAATTGATTCGGTCGAGGAAGGCGACTTTAAAAACTTCCAACTTAACTGCCTATTTTTTATTTAGAAAGGAATTACCATGAAAAAAACCGTAGCAGCAGCCCTGGCCGGCGCATTATCCCTGTCTTTAGCATCCGGGGCAGTTGCCGCCGACAAACCTGCTACAGCAGAAAAACCTGCTGCTAAAGCAGCAGAAGGTACTTGCGGATCTGCAAAAGCTACTGAAGGCAAATGCGGGGCAAGTGCAAAAAAAGCGTCTGCCAAGCAAGCAAAAGCTACCAAAGCAGCAGAAGGTAAATGCGGCGAAGGTAAATGCGGTTCTAAATAACACCGTATTCTGAAAAGCCGCATTTTAACGATAAATGCGGCTTTTTAACAACAAATAAAGGTTGTTACAGGCTATTTTTTAATATTCTGTTGATTTTGCATTATGATGCAAAGTAATTGTTTTGTAATTTAAAATAATTACAGCTGATTTATTAAGTTTAGGTTACCAAATCGACAGCATTTTAAAACATTGCTTTTTTCATCATCATCAAATTTCTTTATACTGCCTCCGGATGAAATCATGATTCAACATGCAGGCTTAGGATACCGCCGCGACTTGGCGGAAGACTTTCTTTCACTTTCAGACGACAGCCCGATACACTTTATCGAAGCCGCCCCCGAAAACTGGCTGAAAATGGGCGGCAGGGCGCGCAAACAGTTTGACCGCGTGGCGGAACGGCTGCCGCTGGCGTTGCACGGATTATCCATGTCGTTGGGCGGACAAGCCCCGCTAGATACCGATTTGATAGACGGCATCAAAGAAATGATGCGCCGTTATGACTGCACGTTTTTCTCCGACCATTTGAGTTACTGCCACGACGGCGGTCACCTTTACGATTTGTTACCGCTGCCTTTCACTGATGAGATGGTGAAACACACGGCACGCCGTATCCGCGAAGTACAGGATCGGTTGGGCTGCCGTATTGGTGTGGAAAACACGTCCTACTACCTGCATTCTCCGCTTGCCGAGATGAACGAGGTTGAATTCCTCAACGCCGTTGCCCGTGAAGCCGACTGCGGCATTCATTTGGACGTGAACAATATTTACGTCAACGCCGTCAATCACGGCCTGTTGTCGCCTGAAGCCTTTTTAGAAAATGTGGACGCAGAGCGCGTGTGCTATATCCATATTGCCGGACACGATGTTGAAACGCCCGAATTGTTGATTGATACCCACGGCGCAGCAGTTTTGCCAACCGTTTGGGACTTGCTCGAACTTGCCTACATCAAGCTGCCGACCATACCGCCCACTCTGTTGGAACGCGATTTCAACTTCCCGCCTTTTGCCGAACTCGAAGCCGAAGTCGCCAAAATCGCCGACTATCAAATGCGTGCCGGAAAGGAATACCGCCGTGCAGCCTGAAACCTCCGCCCAATACCAACAACGCTTTGCCCAAGCCATACGCGAAGGCGAAGCCGCCGACGGATTGCCACAAGACCGCTTGAACGTCTATATCCGACTGATACGAAACAACATTCACAGCTTTATCGACCGCTGTTATACCGAAACACTGCAATACTTTGACAGCGAAGAATGGGGACGTCTGAAAGAAGGTTTCATTCGCGACGCGCGCGCCCAAACACCCTATTTTCAAGAAATCCCCGGTGAGTTCCTCCGATATTGCCAAAGCCTGCCGCTTTCAGACGGCATTTTGGCACTGATGGATTTTGAATATACACAATTGCTTGCAGAAGTTGCTCAAATTTCAGATATTCCAAATATTCGCTATTCAAATGACATTAAATACACTCTATCCCCTACGGCTTTTATACGGCGATATCGCTATGATGTTATTGATAGCCTGCAGGAAATAGATTGGGTCTTATTAATCTGGAGAGACAGTGAAGATAATGTAATGTACCAAACACTGGATGATTTCGAAGCTATGCTGCTGGAAATGATGAACTCATCTACAATTTCACTTGATATGCTAACCCATACTCTTATCGAATTTATGCCTGAAGCCGATAATTGGAAAAAAATGTTGATAGACAAATGGTTAAACTGGATTGATCAAAGAATTATAATCCCTGCTTTACCCGCTGCATCCCAAAATATAGAAAACAGCTCTGCATTTCAAAAGCACATATCCGCATAAAACTACCCTGTTCCCGATACTATGCCGCTACCCGACCTGACCGATGCCGAATTAATGGAGTCGCGCAAACTGCTTCTGCATTTTACGCGGCTCCAATTGCCTGACTATCCTGATTTGGCTGAAGATTTAGTGCAGGAAACATTACTGTCTGCATACAGCGCAGGCGACAGTTTTCAAGGCAGGGCGCTTGTCAACAGCTGGCTTTTTGCCATATTGAAAAACAAAATTATTGACGCATTACGTCAAATCGGGAGGCAAAGGAAAGTCTTTACCGCACTGGATGACGAACTGCTGGATGAAACATTTGAAAGCCATTTTTTCCCAAACGGGCATTGGACACCGGAAGGGCAGCCTCAACATTGGAACAATCCGGAAAAATCATTAAATAACAACGAATTTCAAAAAATTCTGCAAAGCTGCCTATACAACCTTCCTGAAAACACCGCACGGGTATTCACCCTGAAAGAAATACTCGGTTTTTCATCCAACGAAATACAACAAATGTGCGGTATCAGTACAGCCAACTACCACACCATTATGCACCGCGCCCGAGAATCATTGCGCCAATGCTTGCAAATTAAATGGTTCAACCAAGAAAACCCGAAGTAAACGTTATGAAAAAATGCCGCGATATTACCCTACTTCTTTCCAAACATCAGGAACGGGAAACCACCCCAAGCGAGAAGATTTCAATATACATACATCTGCTATTCTGCCCGCATTGCCGGGAATATAAAAGACAGCTTCAAACCATCAAAATATCACTAGCAAAAACAACCCGAACTTCAAAATAAATGCCGTCTGAAATATCAACCTTCAGACGGCATAGCTGGAAATAAATCAAACTAATTTACTGTTGTAGACAGTTCATCCATAATATACACTTCAAAAGCAGCATATTTTCTATAATAAGAAATACAAATACTCCAAACATGCAAAGTTACATGAGTGTTGCCATGTGTTTATCTCATTTAATAGATAATATTATCCCCCTCGCTTAACCCCATATTTCTAAATAACAAATTTACAAACATCAAGGAAATTCTAATGCGTTCTACCTTACCCCTTATTTTACTTCCCATTTTACTGATCTCCTGCAGTACATTAAACAGTTCTTCTCAATGGGAAAATATCGGCACTATCTCAAACGGCAATATTCATGTATATATCAATAAAGACAATTTCAAAAAGAACGGAAATATTATAATTTTTCAAGATAAAAAAGTTGTTATCGATCTAAAACAAGAACGTTTCGCCAACACTCCCGCATATAAGACAGCCATTGCCGAATGGGAAATCCACTGCAACAATAAAACATACCGCTTAAGTTCACTACAGTTGTTTGATACAAAAAACGTAGAAATTTCCAGACAATCCTATACAGCCTCTTCGCTTCGCCCAATGAGTATCTTATCTGGAACATTAACTGAAAAACAATATGAAATCGTATGCAAAAGAAAACTATGATTGATATTTATCCACAAATTTATCCACAGGTATTTAAATTTAAATACTTTCTAAAACGCCGTAATATCAATACTCACCGAATACTAGAAACTATTCGGATAAGTTATATTCAAACTTATCCACAGCATTTCGGATTAATAAACTTACTGCTTTAATATAAAACATTTAACATCCATCCACTATCCAACTGTAGCTTTTATATAACATTTTGCATTTTTATTCCTATTTGACTAACGCTTTTCCATATAGATATCACAGTTTAATTCAATAACCTTAACTATAAATAATTAACTGGTTTATAAAAAATGAAGGGCTGTCCTAGATACCTAGGATAGCCCTTTATCTTTCCCCATTAAGTTTCCTAACGCAAACGCTTACCTGTTTCTCCATCAATAATCTGACTCGGTAATTTTTGCCTACCTATCCTTCCACCTATAACCCATACATTCCGTCCAAATTGTCTTTTAACTTCCCTTTCTGTCCTACATGCACGTTTACCCGCCCTATTGCATGAGGTAGAAACTAAAGGCATACCCAATACCTGACACAAACGTCTTGCTCCATCATGATCGGGAACCCTGACTGCCAACTTATTGCGCCTCTTACCACGCAACTTAGGTAATACGCCAGATTTAGCCAACAATAGGAAAGTCTTAGGAGCAGGCCATTCTTTTATAAGTATATTCTGTAAATTTTCAGATGGCATTTTAAGCAAAGGCCGTAATTGTTCAAATTGATTCCCGATGACAATCATCCCCTTATGTTGCGGTCTTTTTTTCAAATGTGTTAACTTGCTAAGTGCATTAGCTAATGTTGGAAGACACCCCAATCCATAACATGATTCCGTCGGATAAGCTACCAAACCGCCTTTTTTCAAATAAACTCTTAACTTACGTTGCGCTGATGCAGCGATAATTCTCGGAAATAACATAATATAAATGCCGTCTGAAGCATATAATTCATACTTAGCTTCAGACGGCATCATCCTCTTTCTAATTAACGATTAATGGCTTTATCAGCAATATCTTTACGGTATTGCATGCCGTCGAAGCTGATTTTTTCCAATGCGCTATACGCCTTGGCTTTGGCTTGAGCCACATCGTCGCCCAATCCTACAACACACAATACGCGTCCGCCGTTGGTCAATACGTCGCCTTTCTCGTTTGCCGTTGTACCTGCGTGGAAAACTTTGCCGATTTGGTTGGCAGCATCCATACCGGAAATAACATCGCCTTTTTTAGGCGTTTCAGGATAGTTTTGCGCCGCCAGCACTACACCTACGGCAGTTTGCTGGTTCCATTCCGCGGTTACGCTATCGAGTTTGCCGTCTATTGCTGCTTCAACCAAATCCGCCAAGTCGCTGTTCAGACGACTCATAATCGGCTGAGTTTCGGGATCGCCGAAACGGCAGTTAAACTCAATCGTATAGGGTGCGCCGCTTTGATCAATCATCAAACCTGCGTACAGGAAGCCGGTAAACTCATGTCCTTCCGCTTTCATACCCGCTACAGTCGGCAAAATAATCTCGTTCATCGCGCGCTCGTACACGGCTGGCGTTACTACAGGCGCGGGACTGTACGCACCCATACCGCCTGTATTCGGGCCTTTGTCGCCGTCTAAAAGACGCTTGTGATCTTGGCTGGTCGCCATAGGCAATACATGATTACCATCAACCATGACGATAAAGCTCGCTTCTTCGCCTTGCAGAAAATCTTCAATCACAACACGCGCGCCGGCATTGCCCATTTTGTTGCCCAGCAGCATATCGTCAATCGCAGCATGCGCTTCATCCAAAGTCATCGCCACAATTACGCCTTTACCTGCCGCCAAACCATCGGCTTTGATGACGATGGGCGCACCTTTCTGATTGACGTAATCGTGTGCAGCATCGGCATTTTCAAAGGTTTGATATTGCGCGGTCGGAATGTTGTATTTCGCCATAAATGCTTTGGCAAAATCTTTAGAACTTTCCAACTGCGCCGCATATTGTGTCGGACCAAATATTTTCAGCCCTGTGGCACGAAAATCATCCACAATACCTGCCGCCAAAGGCGCTTCAGGGCCAACGACGGTAAAAGTAATATTTTCTTTATGACAGAATTCGATCAAATCCTGATGTGCAGTCAAGGCAACGTTTTGGAGCTTAGGTTCAATCGCCGTACCGGCATTACCGGGCGCAACAAATACTGTTTCCACTTTGGGCGACTGTGCCAATTTCCAAGCCAACGCGTGTTCGCGACCACCATTACCGATAACCAGCAGTTTCATATCATCTCCTTGACAAATATGTACTTTTAACGAAAACTCAACACAAGGGGACTTTTGTCCCATTTGAAGAAATTTTAGTGAAATCAAACAAAAAACCGCTTCATTCCACTCTATAACCTATTCAACTTATCCACAAATTAAAAAGGACAAACAACCATGCAAAAACGTATTGATGAAATCCAAAAAAAATACCGCGAATGGTGTCATTTACTACCGCAATTAGAAGAAGACATCCGGCGTTGGAAACATGCCGTAGCTTTGATGCGCGATATGGACAATTTCTATACCCATGAGTATCAGGTGTGCCATCAGGCCATTGAAGATGGAGTAGAACTGGATTTGCGTATGGAAGGCGAATACAGCATTATGAGTGAAGATGCATTATGGAACGCGCTTGGCGAATTCCATCAATTGGCTTGGCTATATTTACGCTCCAGCGTCGATGCCTTGGATAGATATACGCAAGAAGATTAATAAGCAAAGATGTCGTCTAAAAACCCTAAGATATGGATTTTCAGACGACCTTTTTCATTCAAAAGGCTTTTCCGTATCTACTTCAATCTGCCGTGTATTCTTCCAAGCCGCAACACAAGCCTCATAATTTGCCAACGACAAACTTACCGTCAATCGGCAATCCAACTGTAAATCCTGCTCCAATATATCTGCCTGATATTGTTTAGCGATGCGTATTGCTTCGTTCAAAAACGGATACTCACATTTTAGCCAAACGGTTTTTTCAATATTCTTTTCAACCACTTCCGCAATCACCAACGCCTGAACCGTTGCCTCTTTGTATGCGTGAATCAGACCAGGAACGCCCAATAAAGTACCACCGAAATAGCGGACGACCACGACCAAAACATCGGTTACGCCCACCGAATCAATCTGCCCCAAAATCGGCCGGCCCGCGCTTCCTGATGGCTCTCCATCATCATTGGCACGAAATTGCATACCATCCACACCCAAACGATAGGCATAGCACCAGTGTCGTGCTTTATGATGTTCTTCCTTTAACGGATCAAGGTATTTTTTCACATCAGCCAATGTCCGAATCGGATATGCAAATGCAATAAAACGGCTGCCTTTATCTTTAAACTCAGCCTGTGTCGGGGAAGTAATGGTGTTATAAGTCGTAATCATGCTGAAATGTTTTCAGACGACCTTATTAATAACAAGGTCGTCTGAACGTTTCACGTGAAACATCAAATTTTCAATGCTTCTGTTAATTGCGGGACAATTTCAAATAAATCGCCAACCAATCCATAATCTGCCACATTGAAAATCGGCGCATCGGCATCTTTGTTAATTGCGACAATCACTTTACTGTCTTGCATACCAGCAACGTGTTGAATCGCGCCTGAAATACCGATTGCAAAATACAACTGCGGCGCAACCACCTTACCGGTTTGTCCAACTTGAGCATCGTTTGGCGCATACTCAGCATCTACTGCCGCACGGGATGCACCGATTGCTGCACCCAACACATCCGCCAAAGGAGTTAACACTTCATTGAATTTTTCAGCACTACCCAACGCACGACCACCGGAAACAATCACTTTTGCCTGAGTCAACTCAGGACGATCGGAATGAGAAAGCTTGCAGTTCACAAAACGGCTCAGGTTTTGAGCAGGGATTACTTCAACATTAACTGCCTCTGCATGACCACCTTGTGCAGGAGCTGCATCAAAAGCCGTTGCTCGGAAGGTCAGCACCAATTTTTCTGAATCGGCTTGCACGGTTTCAAATGCATTACCCGCATAAATCGGGCGCACAAAAGTCGTGTTATCCACAATCTCGGTCAAATCAGAAATTTGCGGGACGTTTAATAAGGCCGCTACGCGAGGCAAAAGGTTTTTACCGAATGTGGTTGCCGTTGCTGCAACATAGCGGTAATCCGCTGTCAATTTGACAACCAACGGAGCCAGTTCTTCAGCCAAACCTTCGGCATAATGGGCAGCATCTGCAACCAAAACTTTTTCTACCCCCGCTACTTGCTTCGCGAATTCCACTACGGCAGATGCGCCGTTTCCGGCAACCAATAAATCGACTTTACCCAGTTTGGCGGCAGCGGTAACAGCATGCAAAGTGGCAGGATTCAACTGTTTGTTGTCGTGTTCAGCAATAATCAATACGCTCATTTCAGTCTCCTCAAATCACTTTGGCTTCGTTTTTCAATTTTTCAACCAATTCAGTAACGCTTGCTACTTTTACGCCTGCCTGACGCACTTTAGGCTCTGCGAATTTCACCGTTTTCAGACGAGGGGAAATATCAGCAACCAAATCAGCAGGCGCCAGTTTTTCCAAAGGTTTTTTCTTTGCCGCCATAATATTGGGGAGTTTGACAAAGCGCGGCTCGTTCAAACGCAAATCTGCACTAATAACCGCAGGCAATTTCAATGCTATGGTTTCTTCGCCGCCATCGATTTCGCGCACAATCTGCACTTCGTCGCCTTCTATTTGTACTTTTGAAGCAAATGTACCTTGCGCCGCATTCAGCAAAGCTGCCAGCATTTGCGCCACTTGGTTGGCATCATCATCAATCGCTTGTTTGCCCAAAAAGAAAATTTGCGGATTTTCTTTGTCCGCAACGGCTTTCAGCAGCTTGGCAACTGCCAGCGGCTCCAATTTCGCATCGGTTTCAACATGAATGGCACGGTCGGCACCCATCGCCAAAGCGGTACGCAACGTTTCTTCGCATTTCTTCTCGCCCAAAGAAACCGCTACGATTTCGCTTACTTTTCCGGATTCTTTCAAACGGACAGCTTCTTCTACGGCAATCTCGTCAAACGGGTTCATCGACATTTTGACATTGCCGATATCTACATCCGAACCATCGGCTTTTACACGAACTTTAACGTTGTAGTCCACTACGCGCTTTACTGCGACCAGTGCTTTCATTGAATTCTCCTAAAAAGAACGTTGCCTTCACCATCCAGCGAAACCAAACCTTCTTCTCTATAAAATCAAATCCGTTTTTCTTAAAAACGAATTCATTCAGAAATCTTTCAGATAATGCTTACCTATTATACCATTTTTAAAGCATTTACTCAGACTGATAGATATACATTCTTATGCTTAACAAACTGGAAAATATCATGCCGCCATATCAGTTTCAAACAACCCTTTAGCCTTTATCTGCTGCAACACAATCCATCAGCATTTGATAAACCAAATCTGCGGTCGGAATCTGCCCGATATTACCCAAATTTTTGGCAATTAGCGAAACCTGAACGCCTGTTTTAATAGGATCGGTATCGGTATAAATGCCGACCACAGGTTTTTCCAAGGCATTTGCCAAATGCAGCAAACCGGTATCCACACCAACAATTCCGACCGCGTGTTTCAGTAGATACGCCGCCTGCAATAAATTCATTTTGTCGCACACGATGGCAAAAGGCAATCCGTCTGCAATCTGTTCAGCACGCGCTTTTTCAGCTTCATTTCCCCATGGCAGATAAATATTACATTGTTGTTCATCATTTAATTTTTGCAGCAATGCTCGCCAGTTTTCCACAGGCCATAATTTACTGTCCCGGCTGGTCGCGTGCAAAGCCGCATAATACGGCTGATCTAAATTTTTCAGACGACCTGCCTCAGGAACGGTTAAACCAAATACCTGCGTTTCAGGCATCGCATACTCAAATACTTGGGCAAACAGCTCGCGGTTGCGCCAAACGGCATTTTTACCTTTAGGTACAGCGTATGTTTTCGCATACGCCAGCGCAGCCAATCCCTCGCGCGCGCTGTTTTTATCCAAACCATAAATAGGGGATTTTGCCATTTTGGCGAAACACGCGCTTTTAATCAGACCTTGACTGTCCAATACAAAATCAAATGCTTCCTGTCTCAAAGTCTGTTTCAGATGACCGATTTCCCGCCAAGTTTCTGCTTGAAAAAGATGTTTGCGCCATTGTCGCCATTTCATCACATGGATTTTTTTCACAAACGGATGCAGGCGCGCAATATCTGCAAATCCAGTCTCACATAGCCAATGCAGTTTTACATCGGGACATTGTCGTGCCAAATCTTCGATTGCGGGCAAAGTGTGAATTAAATCGCCCATACTGGACAAGCGAACAAGCAAAATTTTCATATTTAGGAAGGGTGTTTCACGTGAAACAATTTTAACTTATTGATTATTAATGTATTTTTTAATTTCTTCAGCGTTTTTTAAGATGATTGCACCGGCAGAACGTATTTCCTGCCATGCCGTTTCGATGGTATCCGGCGCAATGCCCCGACAAGCCGCTTCATTAACGATAACCTGCCAATTGCCGCCTTTGAGTAACTGCAAAACCGTTGTTTTAACACAATAATCAGTAGCCAACCCGCCGACAATGACTGTATCCGTATTTTGACAACGCAGCCATTCAATCAACCCTGTGCTGAGTTTTTCCTCAATATCGTGAAAACACGCGCCGTAAGGATGCAATTCAGGATCAACACCTTTCCAAACGCAATAATCGTATTCTTTGGCAGAAGGCAGCCCGTCCAACAATTCATAGCCGCGCGTACCGACCATTGCATGAGCCACCCAAGTCAAATCCGCATCAGGCAAACCTGTCGGCTTCAACATATCAACAGGGTTATCCACAAGCCATTTCGCCGCTGCATGATGCGCATCTTTCGTCATCACACGCAAATCCGCCAAAGCGGCTTGGGCATTCAACTCTTCTACAATCAAATGCCCCTCGTTCACAGGCAGCTCTTTAGAACATAAAGGCGTAAAAGTTTTTTGTGCATCAACATCAATGGAAACAATCATCTCATCATTTCAACACAATTAAAATGCCCTGTATTATAACAAATTACTGCCCCAAAGCGGTAAAACCGACTGTGATAAGATAGCGTTTTTCCGAAAAACTTATCCACAATCCCCATGACTTACACCATCACCCCCATTGCCGCCGCCCGCTCGCCCTACAAACAGAAATTCGGCGTCGCCCGTCAGCCCGGTTTAGTTCCTGCCGCAGAAGTCTGCATCGAGCTGAATCCCGAATTTACTGCAGACAGCGTACGCGGATTGGAACACTTCGATTATGTGTGGATAAGTTTTATTTTTCATGGAGTTTTGGATGAAGGCTGGGCACAAATGGTGCGCCCGCCAAGGCTCGGCGGCAAACAAAAAATGGGTATATTCGCCACGCGCAGCCCCCACCGTCCCAATCACCTCGGACTGTCACTCTTAAAGCTCGAACGCATCGAAACCGGCAAACCCGTCCGCCTCCATTGCAGCGGCGCAGACCTACTCGACGGCACGCCGATTATCGACATCAAGCCCTACATCCCCTTTGTCGAATCCAAACCCGATGCATCATCCGGCTTCGTCAGCGGCAAACCCGAAGAGCTTGAAGTTGTATGGTTGGAAAACATCGGCACGGAAAATTTATCTGAAAGCACCCAAAACCTCATCAGCCAAAGCATTGCTCAAGACCCGCGCCCCGCCTATCAGAATATTCCCGAACGGATTTACGTCATGAATATTGAGAATTATGAAGTCAGGTTTCAGATAGAGGGAAACCGCGCGACGGTTATTGAGATAAGCGTTGTTTAAATTTAATTATTTTATTATTTGATTCTATTAAAAAACATGCAGTCTGAAAATTTTAGACTGCATGTTTTCTTTACCTATAGACTGTTTTTCCAATCCTAATTCAGGATAAATATTCAAAAACAAGGACGATTTTCCAGATACAAGACATTTCATTGCAGTTTTTGAGCAATTTCAACTTTTCAATCAATGTAAATGTTGATGAAAACACAACTAAAACAGCAGTTAATAATTAAGGTATTGCGATATTTGCATATTGAGTTTCGCATTTCTAATTAGTTTTATTCAAATTTACTGATTCTTTGTTTAAATAAACTTCTAAAACAAATTTAAATTTTTTAATGATGATTTTGATGATTGCTGTCAGAAGCGGGTATAAGTCATAAATCTTCAAATTTTTCATAATCTTCTAAAAAAATAATATTGGGCTTAACACCTATCGTCCCAATAGAATATAAGTGGATAAATTTTATATAATTTCTTTTTTTGTGGATAACCTTAATATTTCCCTCTTTATTTCCACAAATTTATCAACAAAATTTCTGTTATTCACATGCCGTCTGAAGCATCTCCTTTTGCTACAATAATGCTGTTTTCTAAATTTATAAGCCTCATTATGTCCAAACCCACCGTTTCCCCGATGATGCAGCAGTATCTCGCCATCAAATCGCAGCACGCCGACAAGCTGGTGTTTTACCGTATGGGCGACTTTTACGAGCTGTTTTTGGATGACGCGGTGGAAGCGGCGAAGCTGTTGGACATCACTCTGACCACGCGCGGGCAGATGGACGGCGTGCCGATTAAGATGGCGGGTGTGCCGTTTCACGCGGCGGAGCAGTATCTGGCGCGGCTGGTGAAGATGGGCAAAAGTGTGGCAGTGTGCGAGCAGGTGGGCGAAGTCGGTGCGGGCAAAGGGCCGGTGGAACGCAAAGTCGTGCGCATCGTTACGCCCGGCACACTGACCGACGCGGCGTTTTTGGAAGACAAGGAAACCAACCGCATCGCGGCGGTGAATGCGGATAAAAAACACGTTGCCATCGCGTGGGCATCTTTGCAAAGCGGCGAATTCAAAACCAAGCTGACGACGGCGGACAAACTCGCCGACGAACTGGCGCGTTTGCAGGCGGCGGAAATCCTGTTACCCGAAGGCAAAAGCCTGCCTGATGGTTTTCAGACGGCCTCTGCCAACATCACGCGCCTGAACTCATGGCAGTTTGCCGCCGATGCGGGTGCGAAATTGTTGACCGAATACTTCGGCTGCCAAGACCTACACGGCTTCGGTTTGGATGGCAAGGAACATGAAGCCGCCGTCGGCGTGGCGGGCGCGCTGTTGAACTACATCCGCCTGACGCAAAACCTGATGCCGCAACACTTAGACGGCATTTCGCTCGAAACCGACAGCCAATATATCGGCATGGACGCCGCCACGCGCCGCAATCTCGAAATCACGCAAACCCTCTCCGGCAAAAAATCGCCAACCCTGTTTTCCATACTCGACGGCTGCGCCACCCACATGGGTAGCCGCCTTCTGGCACTCTGGCTGCACCACCCCTTACGCAGCCGCGCCCACATCCGCGCCCGCCAAGAAGCCGTTGCCGCGCTGGGTTCGCAATACGAAGCCCTGCAAGATCGTCTGAAAAACATCGCAGACATCGAACGCATCGCCGCCCGCATCGCCGTTGGCAACGCCCGCCCGCGCGACCTCGCCGCCCTGCGCGACAGCCTGTTTGCCCTGAATGAAATCGAATTGTCCGCTTCAGGCAGCAGCCTGTTGGAAACCCTCAAAGCCGTTTTCCCCGAAACCCTGCCCGTCGCCGAAACCCTCAAAGCCGCCGTGATGCCCGAACCCGCTGTCTGGCTCAAAGACGGCGGCGTCATCAACCAAGGCTATTCGGCAGAACTCGACGAGTTGCGCCACATCCAAAACCACGGCGACGAATTCCTGCTCGACCTCGAAGCGCGCGAACGCGAACGCACCGGCCTCTCCACCCTCAAAGTCGAGTTCAACCGCGTCCACGGCTTCTACATCGAGCTATCCAAAGTCCAAGCCGAACAAGCGCCTGCCAACTACCAACGCCGCCAGACCCTGAAAAACGCCGAACGCTTCATCACTCCTGAACTCAAAACCTTCGAAGACAAAGTCCTGACCGCGCAAGAGCAAGCATTGGCATTGGAAAAACGCCTGTTTGAAGCCCTACTGAAAGAAGTTCAGACGGCCTTGCCGCAGCTTCAAAAAGCCGCCAAAGCCGCCTCCGCCCTCGACGTACTTTCTACGTTTGCTGCGATTGCGGCCGAACGCGACTTCGTCTGTCCCGAGTTCGCCGACTATCCGATCATCCATATCGAAAACGGCCGCCATCCCGTCGTCGAGCAACAAGTGCGCCACTTCACCGCCAACCACACCAACCTTGACCACAAACACCGCCTCATGCTCCTGACCGGCCCCAATATGGGCGGAAAATCCACCTACATGCGCCAAGTCGCGCTGATTGTTTTATTGGCACACACCGGCAGCTTCGTGCCTGCCGACTCTGCCCAAATCGGCCCCATTGACCAAATCTTCACCCGCATCGGCGCATCGGATGATTTAGCCTCCAACCGCTCTACCTTCATGGTCGAAATGAGCGAAACCGCCTACATCCTGCATCACGCCACCGACCAATCCCTCGTTCTCATGGACGAAGTCGGACGCGGCACTTCGACTTTTGACGGACTCGCCCTTGCCCAAGCCATCGCCGAACATTTGCTGCAAAAAAACAAATCCTTCAGCCTCTTCGCCACCCACTATTTCGAGCTGACCAAACTGCCCGAAGCACACGCGACGGCGGTCAACATGCACCTCTCCGCGCTCGAACAAGGACAAGACATCGTCTTCCTCCACCACATCGAACCCGGCCCCGCCAGCAAAAGCTACGGTATCGCCGTTGCCAAACTCGCCGGCCTGCCCAACCGCGCCCTCAAAGCCGCCCAAAAACATCTGGACGAGCTCGAAGCCCAAGCTGCCAACGCACAACCGCAGCTCGATATTTTCAACCTCATATCATCCGAACAAGATGAATCAGACAGCAACCGACCGTCAGAAAAATATGAGGACGCAGCCCCCGAAGGAGTTTTGACGAAAGCCCTAAACCTCCTCAATCCCGACAGCCTGACCCCATTGGAAGCCCTGTCCGAACTGTACCGTTTAAAGGAGTTATCCCGACAGTCATCCTAAAATTTGTTTTGACAGGCCTTGTCTCCTTTTACCCGATTCAAAGCACATAAAAATGCCGTCTGAACCTTTCAGACGGCATTTGACAACTTTTCCTATATCTCCTCCACATCCAACATCATAAGCGTTACCCATTCCCCATTGTAAAAATGCCGTCCGACGGCTATCCAGCCGAATGACCGATAAAAGGCTTGCGCATCAGGCGTGTAAAGATACAACTGCCGTATACCCAACGAGCGCGCCGCCTCTATGCAATGCGCAACCAAGTATCTGCCCACGCCTTTTCCACGATGCTCGGAAAGCACAAAGACATCGCCCAACCAATATTCATATTGAGGGAACGCAGCAATGTCATGTCGTTTGAGCGCAGCCGAACCCAGCAGTACATGAGAATGACCGATAGCGGCAAAAGCCAGTGGCAAATTATCGTCCCTCAAGCACTCTTGATAATAGCTGCGGATTTTATCCACAGAAGACCAAGGGGCAAAGTCATGCCACTCTTCAAACAAAGCCTGAGCCAGATTGTCAATATGCCGCACCTCCAAACGCACAATGGAAACAACATCATTCTTGCTCAGGCCGCCATATTTTCTTTTCTCAAAATCAGAATGCATCGGTTAATTTCCCGCCGCCTTCGTCCCTCCTGCACCATAAACCGCATTCCAAGCATTGTCCAAGCGCAGCCCCGCCTGTCTTAATTCCTCCTCCTGCTGCGCTTTCATCGCCATCGCATTGGGAATTTCCGCTTCCAAACGGGTAATATCCGCCTGTGCCGCCTGCAACCGCCTGCGCGCATCTTCCAAATCTGACTGCATCCCGATAATTTTTCCATCAAGATTGTTTTGTTTTTGCAATAAGGCGCGGTAACCGGATTGGATACTGAGCAAATTGTCTTCAGCATCCCCCGCCCATACACTGGTAGAAAAAACAACCATCAGAAAATAAAATATTTTTTTCATTTTTAACTTTCGTTTAAATGCCGTCTGAAACCGTATTCCGACATCAGACGGCATCACCCACACCTGTGGATAACTTAAGCGCGGATACGTTTCAACACTTCTTCTTTGCCGATTAATGCCAACACGGCATCGACACTGGGGGTTTTCGCCGTGCCGCAGACGGCGAGGCGCAGGGGCATGCCGAGTTTGCCCATTTTAATACCTTCTTCGTCACAGAAAGGTTTGAACAAGTCGTGGATGGCTTCAGCATTCCAGTCTTCCAGCCCTTCAAGGCGTTCGGCAAAGCGCAGCATACGGGCGGCGGCTTCGTCGTCCCAGTGTTTCTGCACGTCTGCTTCGGCAGGCGTTTGTTTGACGTAGAAGTAGAGGCACTCGTCGGCGAGGGTGTTCAGGTCTTGGGCGCGGTCTTTGACCAATGCCAACACATCTTCCAAAGCAGGCTTGCTTGTTTCATGGATATCGCGCAGGGAGAGGCGCGGTTTCACCATTTCGGCCAGTTTTTCGTTGGCGGTGATTTTGATGTGTTCGCCGTTGATCCAGTAGAGTTTCTTCAAGTCCATGCGGCTTGGAGACGGGGAAACGTCTTTCAAATCAAACCATTCGATGAATTGTTCCATCGTGAAGAACTCGTCGTCGCCGTGTGCCCAGCCCAAACGCGCCAGATAGTTGAGCATGGCTTCGGGTAGGATGCCCATCGCGCCGAAATCGGTGATGGCAACGGTATCGCCGCTGCGTTTGGAGATTTTTTTGCCTTGTTCGTTGAGAATCATGGGCAGGTGTCCGTATTCGGGCAGGTTCGCGCCGATGGCTTTTAAGATGTTGATTTGTTTCGGTGTGTTGTTCACATGGTCGTCGCCGCGGATAACGTGGGTAACGCCCATGTCGTAGTCGTCCACCACGACGCAGAAGTTGTAGGTCGGCGTACCGTCGGCGCGGGCGATAATCAGGTCGTCGAGCGCTTCGTTGGGAATGGAGATTTCGCCTTTGACCAAGTCTGTCCATTTCGTAACGCCGTCCAAAGGCGTTTTGAAGCGGACGACGGGTTGTACGTCGACAGGTATTTCGGGCAGGGTTTTGCCCTCTTCGGGACGCCAGCGGCGGTCGTACGTCGCCGTGCCTTCTTTTTCTGCTTTCTCGCGCATGGCTTCCAGCTCTTCTTTGCTGCAATAGCAGTAGTAGGCGGCACCTTTTTCCAAGAGTTCGGCGATGACTTCTTTATAGCGGTCGAAACGGCGGGTTTGGTACACGACGTTGTCGGCGTTATCGTAATCGAGACCGACCCATTTCATGCCGTCGAGGATGATGTTGACGGATTCGGCGGTGGAACGCGCCAAGTCTGTGTCTTCGATACGCAATAGGAACTCGCCTTTGTGATGGCGGGCAAACGCCCATGAAAACAAGGCGGTGCGCACGCCGCCGATGTGCAGGTAGCCGGTTGGGCTGGGGGCGAAACGGGTTTTGACGGTCATGATGGCTCCAGAATCTTTAAAACGGCTTATTTTACTGTTTTTACCGTGCTTAAGCATTAAAAATGCCGTCTGAAGCTTACTTGCGGATAAGTTTCAGACGGCATTCCGTTGTTTTCAACCAAACATCCAATTGAAAAAACGCCTCCCCCATTTTTCCAAACGGTAAAGGGTGAGGGCATATCCTTCATGAAGGATAAAATTTTTCTTTCCGCTCGCGGTATCAAAACGTGTCGTCGGAGTAGCGGAAACATAAACCCGAACCCCTAAATCCCCGGCCATTTCCGCAGCACGGGCCAAGTGATAGGGATCGCTGACGATTACTACGCTGGAAATACCGTTGGCCTGTAAAATCGGACGGATGTTGTTCAGATTTTCATAGGTATTGCGCGACGTGTTTTCAAATAAGATATTGTGCGCCGGAACACCTTGCTTGAGCGCATACCGCCGCCCGACTTCGGCCTCCGTCATGTAACCCTTTTTACTTCTGCCGCCGGTAAAAATAATTTTACCGACCCTGTGCCCCTGATAAAGCGCGATGGCATGGTTGATGCGTTCCCGAAAAACAGGGGACGGGCGTTTGTCCCATGCAGCAGCTCCCAAAACCAATGCGGCATCCGCACGGGTACCTGCGGGTAAAACCCCTTCATTCAGCCGATACACCGTCCAAACGGATGAGGCAAACAACGAGGCAAACAAAAAAAACCAAAAGCAAAAACCGCCAAGCAGGTAATAGCGCAACCCTTCACGGCTGCGAAACAGCCGTTTTTTCACAATATTGCTTCAATATTTTCCAAAGGCCTTCCGATGGCAGCCTTACCGTTCGCCAAAACAATCGGGCGTTCCAGTAAAGCGGGGTGTTCGACAATCGCCTGCAGCAGCGCATCGTTATCCAAATCCGGATTATCCAAACCCAAATCCCGATACAAATCATCCTTGACGCGCATCATGCCCCGAACCGAATCCAAACCCAATTTGTTAAAAATATCCCGTAATGCAGGCAAATCAGGCGGGTTATCCAAATACCCGACCACATCGGCCGATATCCCGCGTTCCTCCAAAAGGGATAAGGCGGCTCGTGACTTACTGCAACGTGGATTGTGGAAAATTTTAATTTCAGACATGGTATTTCCTTATTTGTCGGCAACAGCCTCATTATCGGCTTCTGTAGAATTTTACTCAATATCCTCCTTCAAACCATAGACAGCCGCACCAAACGGTTTACAATACCCCAATCCATATACGGAGGACAAAAAATGAAACACTTACCGCTTGCCGCAATCGCACTTGCCGGCGTACTGGTTTCCCATACTGCATCGGCAGACGAGCTTGCCGACTGGAAAGACAATGCCGCACAAACCCTGCAATCACTCAAAGCCCCTGTCCGCATAGTCAATCTTTGGGCAACCTGGTGCGGCCCGTGCCGCAAAGAGATGCCGGTTATGTCCAAATGGTACAAAGCCCAGAAAAAAGGCAGCGTCGATATGGTCGGTATCGCGCTCGATACATCCGACAATATCGGCAACTTCCTCAAGCAGACCCCGGTCAGCTACCCGATTTGGCGCTATACCGGAGCAAGCAGCCGAAACTTTATGAAATCCCACGGAAACAATATCGGTGTATTGCCCTTTACCGTCGTCGAAGCCCCGAAATGCGGATACAAGCAGACCATTACCGGGGAAGTAAACGAAAAAAGCCTGACGGAAGCTGTCAAACTAGCCTATTCAAAATGCCGTTAAATCTCTTATGCCGTCTGAAATGACTTCAGACGGCATTTTTCCCTCCCAGCCTTCGGTATCCGCCAAACTTATCCACTATCTAAAAACAAACGGAATCTTTATAATCTCCGTTACTTACTTATTGTTCAGACAGCATACCGCTCCCCCCCCCCATTTTCAGGCAAATAACCTGATACGGTATGCCCCTCTATAGGAACTCTCATGATCCGTTTCGAACAAGTTTCCAAAACCTATCCCGGCGGTTTTGAAGCCCTGAAAAATGTCAGCTTCCAAATCAACAAAGGCGAGATGATTTTTATTGCAGGACACTCCGGTTCAGGCAAATCCACCGTCCTCAAGCTAATTTCGGGCATTACCAAACCAAGCAGGGGCAAAGTCCACTTCAACAAACAAGACCTCGGCACCCTGACCGACAACCAAATCGGCTTTATGCGCCAACATATCGGCATCGTGTTCCAAGACCACAAAATCCTCTACGACCGCAACGTCCTGCAAAACGTCATCCTCCCGCTGCGGATTATTGGTTATCAACCGCGCAAAGCAGAAGAACGCGCCCGCATCGCCATTGAAAAAGTCGGCTTGAAAGGGCGGGAATTGGACGATCCCGTAACCCTCTCGGGCGGTGAACAACAACGTCTGTGCATTGCCCGAGCCGTCGTTCACCAGCCCAGCCTGCTGATTGCCGACGAACCCTCGGCCAACCTCGACCGCGCCTACGCGCTCGACATCATGGAATTGTTCAAAACCTTCCACGAAGCAGGAACCACCGTCATTGTTGCCGCCCATGACGAAACCCTTATGGCGGACTACGGACACCGCATCCTGCGCCTCTCGAAAGGACGTCTCGCATGAGCATCATTCACTACGTCTCGCTGCACGTCGAATCCGCACGCACCGCACTCAAACAACTCATGCGCCAACCTGTCGGCACGATACTGACCCTCCTGATGCTCGCCGTCGCCATGACGCTGCCGCTGTTTATGTATTTGGGCATCCAAAGCGGACAAAGCGTTTTAGGCAAACTCAACGAGTCACCGCAAATCACAATCTATATGGAAACCGCCGCCGCACAAAGCGACAGCGAGACCGTGCGCAGCCTGCTGACGCGCGACAAACGGCTCGACAACATCCGCTTTATCAGCAAAGAAGACGGTTTGGAAGAATTACAGTCCAATCTCGACCAAAATCTGATTTCCATGCTTGACGGCAACCCCCTGCCGGATGTCTTTATCGTTACCCCCGACCCGGCAACTACTCCCGACCAAATGCAGGCAATCTACCGGGACATTACCAAACTGCCTATGGTCGAATCCGCCAACATGGATACGGAATGGGTACAGACACTGTACCAAATCAACGAATTCATCCGTAAAATTTTATGGTTTCTTTCACTGACGCTGGGGATGGCGTTCGTCCTTGTCGCACACAACACCATCCGCCTGCAAATCCTCAGCCGCAAAGAAGAAATTGAAATTACCAAGCTGCTCGGCGCGCCCGCATCGTTTATCCGCCGCCCATTCCTTTATCAAGCCATGTGGCAGAGCATTCTTTCCGCCGCCGTCAGCCTGGGGCTTTGCGGCTGGCTGCTCTCCGCCGTGCGCCCGTTGGTCGATGCCATCTTCAAACCCTATGGGCTTAATATCGGCTGGCGTTTCTTCTACCCGGGAGAAATCGCGCTGGTGTTCGGCTTCGTCGTCGCACTGGGGATATTAGGGGCATGGCTTGCCACCACCCAACACCTGCTCGGTTTTAAAGCCAGAAAATAATCCCGATAAAATGCCGTCTGAAGCCGTTTTCAGACGGCATTTCAATTTGCCAGTATAATGGCGCATTTTTCCAACAAGGAACCTACCATGCTGACCCCGGAACAAGTAAAAGCCATGATTGAAGGCGTGGCAAAATGCGAACATATCGAAGTAGAAGGCGACGGACACCATTTTTTCGCTGTCATCGTTTCATCAGAATTTGAAGGCAAAGCACGCCTTGCACGCCACCGCCTGATTAAAGACGGGCTTAAAGCCCAACTGGAAAGCAATGAACTGCACGCACTTTCCATTTCGGTTGCCGCCACACCGGCAGAATGGAATGCCAAAGCACAATAACCGCCATACAAAATGCCGTCTGAAACGAAATGGTTTCAGACGGCATTTTTTTATATCAAACCGTTTACTCGCCGCGTTTTTCCAAAGCGGCTACGGCTGGCAGCTCTTTACCTTCCAAGAACTCAAGGAACGCTCCGCCGCCGGTGGAGATGTAGCCGATTTGGTCGGTAACGCCAAACTTGGCAATCGCCGCCAGCGTATCGCCGCCGCCCGCAATCGAGAACGCTTTACTTTGGGCGATGGCTTCGGCAAGGGCTTTCGTGCCGCCTGCGAACTGGTCAAACTCAAACACGCCGACTGGACCGTTCCACACCACCGTGCCTGCGGCTTTGAGCAACTCGGCAAGCGAGGCGGCGGATTTCGGGCCGATGTCCAAAATCATATCGTCTTCGGCAACATCGGCAATGTCTTTCACCACAGCTTCCGCATCGGCGGCAAAGGCTTTGGCAACGACGACATCAGTCGGCAGCGGTACGGAGCCGCCTTTGGCCGCCATTTTCGCCATGATTTTTTTGGATTCTTCCACCAAATCATGTTCCGCCAGCGATTTGCCGATGGCTTTGCCTTCCGCCAACAGGAAGGTATTGGCGATGCCACCGCCGACGATGAGTTGGTCGACTTTGTCCGCCAGCGATTCAAGGATGGTCAGTTTGGTGGACACTTTGCTGCCGGCAACAATCGCCACCATAGGGCGCGCAGGCTCTTTCAGGGCTTTGCCCAAAGCGTCGAGTTCGCCCGCCATCAATACGCCGGCGCAGGCAACGGGCGCGGCTTGGGCGACGGCTTCAGTCGAAGCTTGGGCGCGGTGGGCGGTGCCGAACGCGTCATTGACGAACACGTCGCACAAGGCGGCATAGGCTTTGCCCAGTTCCAAATCGTTTTTCTTCTCGCCTTTGTTGATGCGCACGTTTTGCAGCATGACGACATCGCCAGCGTTCAGGCTGGGTTTGTTTTCACGCCAGTCATTCAATACTTTCACTTCTTTGCCCAACAGACCGCCCAAATGCGCGGCAACGGGCGCGACATCGTCTTCAGGATGGAACTCGCCTTCGGTCGGACGGCCCAAGTGGGTCATCACGATAACGGACGCGCCGTTGTCCAAGCAGTATTTGATGGACGCGAGTGAGGCGCGGATACGGGTGTCGTCGCTGATTTTGCCGTCTTTGAACGGCACGTTCATATCGGCGCGGATGAGGACGGTTTTGCCTTGAACATTTTGTTCGGTCAGCTTCAGAAATGCCATCATAAGTCCTTTTTTCCAAATAGGTTTTATTGTAGGGGAACGAATCATGCCGTCTGAATTGTTTCAGACGGCATGACGAAACATTTATCCGGAGATGCGCTCGATTGTCGCACCGACTTTACCGAGCTTTTTCTCAATATTTTCATAACCGCGATCCAAGTGGTAAATCTGTTCGACCACAGTTTCCCCCCGTGCCACCAAACCGGCGATAACAAGGCTGGCGGAAGCGCGCAAGTCCGTCGCCTTGACGACCGCACCGGAAAGCTGCTCCACCCCTTGGACAAATGCCGTATTACCCTCGGTCGTTATTTTTGCCCCCATCCGGTTTAACTCCGGAACGTGCATAAAGCGGTTTTCAAAAATTGTCTCCACCACACGGCAGCTTCCCTCAGACACGGCATTCAACGCCATGAACTGCGCCTGCATATCGGTAGGAAAGCCGGGATGGACGACCGTACGGATGTCCACCGCCCTCGGACGTTGACGCATATCGATGGCAATCCAATCGTCTCCGACTTCGATTAACGCCCCGGCCTCGACCAATTTGTCCAAAACCACTTCCATGGTTTTCGGTGCGGCATTTCGCAAAACCACCTTGCCGCCGGTCATTGCCACCGCGCACAGGAACGTACCCGCTTCAATCCGGTCGGGGACAACGCTGTGTTCGCAGCCGTGCAACTCATCCACCCCTTCCACAATCATGGTTGAGGTTCCTATACCGCTGATTTTCGCTCCCATCTTTATCAGGCATTCAGCCAAATCAACCACCTCGGGCTCAATGGCGCAATTTTCCAAAACCGTCGTACCCTCGGCCAGAGTAGCCGCCATCAGCAGGTTTTCCGTACCGCCGACCGTTACCACATCCATTGCCACACGCGTGCCTTTAAGCTTACCCTTGGCTTTGACGTAACCGTGTTCGATAACAATCTCAGCACCCATCGCTTCCAAACCTTTCAAATGCTGGTCGACAGGACGGGAACCGATGGCACAACCGCCTGGCAGACTGACTTGCGCCTCACCGAAACGCGCCAGCGTAGGGCCGAGTACCAAAATTGAGGCGCGCATGGTTCTGACCAATTCGTAAGGGGCGCAGGTATTGTTTACCGTACCTCCGTTGATTTCAAATTCGCTGATATTGTCGGTCAGAACGCGTGCGCCCATCCCTTGAAGCAGTTTTTGCGTGGTTTTGACATCAGCCAGCATGGGGACGTTTTTCAGGCGGAGCGTACCTGATGTCAGCAAGCCGGCACACATCAGCGGTAAAGCTGCATTTTTTGCACCGGAAACTGTAATTTCGCCGTTGAGCGGCCCGTTTGCGGAGATTTTCAGTTTATCCACGTTTGTTCTTCCATGATAATCTCGGGAGGTATCTCCCTGAATAAGGTATATTTTCCGAATGGCAGAATTATAAAGGATTTTTACCGCCGATACGTTGTACTGAAAAGAATTTGGTGAAATACCGGCTATTTTTAGCATTACATTAAAGAAACAAATAAAAAAGCCGAGCTTTAAAGCCCGGCTTTTTTATTTTATCTGGTGGGTCGTGAGCGATTCGAACGCTCGACCAACGGATTAAAAGTCCGCTGCTCTACCGACTGAGCTAACGACCCAGTAATTTTTGAATTTTATATATCAGCTTAGTTGTTGTCAACCCCTCTCAGGAATTCAGACGGCATTTTTATTTATCAACCTGTTTTTTCGTATAAATTAATGATGTCAATATCGACGCGCCCAATGCGCCGAACACCACCGACAAAGAAATGGAAATCGGGATGTGTACCCAATGCATCATCAGCATTTTCAGACCGATGAAACTCAAAACAAATGCCAATCCATATTTCAGGAATACAAAACGTTCCGCGACATCTGCCAGAAGGAAATACATCGCCCTCAAACCCAAAACGGCAAAAATATTGGATGTCAACACGATGAACGGGTCTGTGGTTACCGCAAAAACCGCCGGTATGCTGTCCACCGCAAATATAACATCGCTCAACTCAGTCATGATTAAAACTAAAAACAGCGGAGTGGCTATTTTTTTGCCGTTTTCGATGGTGAAAAATTTATCTCCGTGAAATTCAGAGCCGACGGGAATAATTTTCTTCACAACACCCAACAGCCGGTTGCCGGACAAGTCTTCTTCATCATCCTCTGACTTCATCATGCGTATGCCCGTGTACAGCAGGAACGCGCCAAAAAGGTAAAGTATCCATTCAAACTGCCGAACCAGTGCCGCACCGATAAAAATCATTACGGCACGCAAAACCAATGCCCCTAATACGCCGTACAGCAAAACACGGTGCTGATACTTCGGAGCAACTTTAAAATAGCCGAAAATCATCAGGAATACGAATATATTGTCCACCGCCAGCGACTTTTCCAAAATATATCCGGTAAAAAACTCTAAAACTTTTTCTTTAGCTACTGCGGCTCCATACATGGGATTGCCGGCAAGCTCGATATACAGCCATCCGGCAAACAGGCAGGATACGGCAACCCACAATCCGCTCCACGCCAACGCTTCCTTGATGCTGACTTTATGGCTGCCGTTTTTCCTCAGTGAAAACATATCGACAGCAACCATAAGCAATACGGCGGTAAAAAAAACGCCGTAAAACAACGGCGTCCCGACTTCGGGGAATTCAGACATTATTCAATCTCCTATTTTGAGGATTTTATTCACCAGCTGAGATAAAACATGGCCTTCGCCAAAAACACAATCAGCAGCATATGGGTAAAGACAACGGCGTGTATGTATTTCGACCACCTCACAGTTAACGTGGAGCGCGCCATTTTGACGACAGCTATGGCAAAGTGCACCAACACGCTGCACGCAAGCAGGATTTTCAAGGCCAGCATCGTACCGAAGGATGTGGCAAACGGTTCACCCAATACAGGAAGATAACGGTTTGCCGCCATCACGATGCCGCTGGCAAACAAGAGTCCGACCACTGCCGGCATCACCCTAACGGCGCGGTAAGACATGGCTTTTTCCACTTCCCGCCGCGACTCCCTGGACACCCTGCCTGTATGCAGGACGGACAACACCAGCATTTCAAAAAATACGCCTCCGACAAAGGCAATGGCGCAATACAGGTGGACAATGTGCGCAACGGCATAAATGCTCATACGATACCCCTACCTAAATCTGTGAATGCCGATTGTATCACTCGCATACGGAATCCGCATTTCGCACTGACTGGCAAATCACTTCCGCCATTCTCCCACTGGCCCCGCGATGTTGGGAAATGAATTTTTCGATACGCTCACTCATCGGTGCGCCGCTTCCTCCTTGTTCCAATACCAATTCGACCGCCTCACGCCATCCGTCTGCAGAATCTACCTGGATTGCCGCACCGGCCTCCAGTGCATGGCTGCATGCCTGGGCAAAGTTGTAAGTAGAAAAGCCGAATATCGTAGGAACATGACAAGAAAGCGGTTCGATGATGTTTTGACAGCCGGAATCCACCAAGCTTCCTCCGACAAAGGCGACATCGGCACTTAAATAATACGCATGCAACTCCCCCATACTGTCCCCTATCCAGACCTGCGTATCGGCCGCCACCGGCAAACCGTCGCTGCGCCGTTGAACCTTAAACCCGAAGCGTTCTGCCGTTTCAAATGCCGTCTGAAAATGCTCGGGATGCCGTGGGACAATAACCAAAAGTGCATTTCCGCGATATTTCCGCCATGCCGCCAACAGTTTCTCCACCTCGTCCTCCCCTTTGTATACGCGCGTGCTGCCGCACACGGCAACCGGACGGCTTCCGATTCGTTTTTTAAATTTATCCGCCAGTATATTCATACATTCAGACGGCATCATGTCGTATTTGGTATTGCCGCACACACTGCTTTCCCGTACGCCTATCCGCATCAAGCGGGCGGCATCCGCCTCCGTCTGAGCCAGGCAGCCGGACAATGAAGCTGCTACAGGACGGATCAGGCTGAGTATTTTTAAATATCCTTCCAGAGATTTTTCCGACAGCCTTGCATTTGCCAAAAACAGCGGAATCCCTTCCTCCCGACACGCCGTCATCAGGTTGGGCCAGATTTCTGTTTCCATCAACACGCCGAACAAAGGGCGGTGTTCGCGCAAAAACTGCCTCACCCATGCCTTCCTGTCATAAGGCAGGTAACGGCATTGCGCATCAGGAAACACCGCCTGAGCCGTTTCCCGCCCTGTCGGTGTCATCTGGGTAATCAGCAGCGGCACGCCGGGAAAACGCAGCCTTAACTCATTCACCAGCGGTAAGGCGGCACGCGTTTCACCGACAGACACCGCATGTATCCAAATCGCACCGCTAACCGGATGCGGATGCGGTTTGCCGAAGCGTTCCCCCCAATTTTCCCCATACGCCGGCGATTTCTCCGCCCGTTTGCGAAGCCGGTGCCGTATCAATACCGGCACAAATCGCCACAACACATCATAAAGCCATTGAAACATTAAAATTTTCCGTAAAACAAATGCCGTCTGAACGGTTCAGACGGCATATCCTGAAACAGTTTTAAATATCGTACGTCGTCGAAGCGGTATCTCCGCCTTTGCCCGTCCAATTCGTATGGAAAAACTCGCCTCTCGGTTTATCGGTCCGCTCATACGTATGCGCACCGAAATAGTCGCGTTGCGCCTGCAGCAGGTTGGCAGGCAGCCGTTCAGACGTATAGCCGTCTAAAAACGTAACGGCGGAAGCCATGCACGGCATGGGGATACCGCATTCGATTGCCTTGGCAACCACTTTTCGCCATGCCGGAAGGCATGTTTCCAAAATATTTTTAAAGTAGGGATCAGTACCTAAAAACACCAAATCCGGATTGTTTTCATAGGCATCGCGGATATTGCTTAAGAATGCGCTGCGAATGATGCACCCCTCGCGCCAGAGCAAGGCCGTTTTGCCGTAGTTTAAATTCCAGTTATAGGTTTCTCCCGCTTCCCGAATCAGCATAAATCCTTGCGCATACGAAATTATTTTTGATGCAAGCAATGCTTGGCGCAAATTGTCGACCCATTGTTTTTTATCCCCATCCACAGGGAAAACTTTTTGTCTGAACAATTTACTGTTTTGAGTACGCTGTTCTTTCAGCGAAGAAACACAACGGGCAAACACAGCTTCTGAAATCAGCGTCAGCGGAATACCTAAATCCAGCGCATTGATACCCGTCCATTTCCCCGTTCCCTTTTGTCCTGCCGTATCGAGGATTTTTTCAACCAGCGGTTCGCCTCCCTCGTCTTTGTACGCCAAAATGGATGCCGTAATTTCAATAAGATACGAGTTAAGCTCGGTTTGATTCCATTCGGCGAATACTTGATGCATCTCTTCGTGGGACATACCCAAGCCGTCTTTCATAAATTGGTATGCCTCGCAAATCAACTGCATATCGCCGTATTCGATACCGTTGTGTACCATTTTGACGAAATGTCCCGCCCCATCCCTGCCGACCCAATCGCAACACGGCTCACCTTGAGGGGTTTTCGCGGCAATCGCCTGGAAAATCGGTTTAACAGCTTCCCATGCACGCTCATCTCCGCCCGGCATGATAGACGGGCCGTGCCGCGCGCCTTCCTCTCCGCCGGAGACCCCCATGCCGACAAACAAAATACCTTTTCCGGAAAGGTAACGGGTGCGTCTGTTTGTATCCGGATAATTGGCATTTCCTCCGTCAATGATGATATCGCCCTTATCCAAAAGCGGCAACAGCTGTTCGATAAAGTCGTCAACCACCGAACCTGCCTTAACCATCAGCATAATTTTTCTTGGTTTTTCCAGTTTATCAACCAAGTCCTGCAACGAATATGCGCCGATAACATCCGTACCTTGTGCAGCACCTTTTAAAAATTCGTCAACTTTAGAAACAGTCCGGTTATAGGCAACAACCTTAAAACCATGATCGTTCATATTCAGAATCAAGTTTTGTCCCATAACGGCCAAACCGATTAAACCCAGATTGCCTTTCATTCCTGGAAGCTCCATCATTGATTTAATTTATCAACTTCAACTCTACCTGATTTACATCCATTTAACAATATTTAACGTTTAAAGTTTTGAAAAAGGTTCTTTACGCTTTTGCCAGACTTGCGTTGCGGAATTTAATTTAAATATAAATTTAAATAATAAAAAGCTGATGATATTGAGTCTGAAAACATTCTGTGAATAACTTTTTTTTGTATTTATTTTCAAGAGGATGTTGTTTTATTTTGTGTGTCGGCAAGTTAGCAGGGGTTTTGTGCATTTCTGTGGATAGATTTGCTTGGAATTTAAGGCCTGTGAATAACTTTACTGTTATGCAGCGATATTTTCGGTTTTGTTCCTCTGGCTGGTGTTTGTATCTTTCGTAAAGGATGTGGCGGGGTGATTTATGCAGGACGTTCAAAACGGAAATAACAAAAAATCCATCTTGTGTATAAGTGGTGGAAAATTTATGGAGAAATGAGGTTATTTAATTAAATCAAGGTGTTATTTTTAATTTTAGTGTGCATAAATAAAAAATAGAAGTATGATGATGTATAAAATGCCGTCTGAAACATTGGTTTTCCTTGTTCAGACGGCATTGGGAGGTAAGTTGGAAGTTATCCACACTTCTTGAGGTTTAAGTCGTGAAATGCAGGCGGCAAGTCTTCGCTGTTGGAAAATTCGACCCATTTATAGGCGGTCTCGTCCGCCAGAACTGCGCGTAAGAGCGCATTGTTAATGGCATGTCCTGATTTGTAGCCTTCGAATGCGCCGATGAGCGGATGCCCGACGATATACAAATCGCCGATGGCATCAAGGATTTTATGGCGCACAAACTCGTCGGGATAGCGCAAGCCTTCAGGATTCAGGACATCCGTGTCGTCAATCACGATGGCGTTGTTCAAATTGCCGCCTAAGCCGAGATTGTGGGCACGCATCATTTCAACTTCGTGCATAAAGCCGAAAGTGCGCGCGCGTGCGATTTCATCGATGTAGGATTTGCCAGCGAAATCGATTTCAAAAGTGGGCGAACTGCGGTTGAAAACCGGATGGTCGAATTCGATGGTCAGGGTAACTTTAAATCCGTCATACGGTGTAAAGCGCACCCATTTTCCCGCTTCTTTGACTTCGACGGGTTTGAGGATTTTTAAAAAACGCTTTTGCGCCTTTTGGTCGACAACGCCCGCATCTTGCAGGAGGTAAATAAACGGCAGGCTGGAGCCGTCCATAATCGGGATTTCGGGCGCGTTCAACTCAATCAGCGCATTGTCGATACCGTAGGCGGACAGTGCGGACATGATGTGTTCGATGGTGCCGACGCGCACGCCTTTGTCGGTAACGATGGTGGATGAAAGGCGGGTATCGTTGATCAAATAAGGGGTCAGTTTGATTTGTTCGCCCATCTCGCCGTCCAAATCGGTGCGGCGGAAGGAAATCCCGCTGTTTTCAGGCGCGGGGTGCAGGGTCAGAGCGACCCGTTCGCCGGAATGCAGGCCGACTCCGGTAACGCTGATGGATTTCGCCAAAGTTCTTTGCAGCATAAACCGCTTCCTTATCAATGGGGTAAGTTGGGGAATGATACGATAAAACCGGAAAAACAGGCTATGTTTTTCAATAGTATTTGCCAATACGGATGTTTTATTTAAAACAAAATGCCGTCTGAAACGATTTGTTTGTGTTTCAGACGGCATGGGTCAGGCAGCTTTATTCGTACACTTTCAACAGCTCGACTTCAAATATCAAAGTGGCGTGCGGGGGAATCACACCGCCGGCACCGTGTGCGCCGTAACCCATTTCCGAAGGGATGGTCAGCTTGCGTTTGCCGCCTTCCTTCATGCCGCCGAAGCCTTCGTCCCAACCTTTGATAACTTGTCCGACGCCGAGCGTGATGGTCAGCGGTTGGCGTCGGTCGAGGCTGGAGTCGAATTTGGTTCCGTTTTCCAGCCAGCCGGTGTAGTGGACGGTGATTTCTTTACCCTTTACCGCCTCTTTGCCGAAGCCTTCTTGCAAATCTTCAATAATCAGGCTGCCCATATCTGTCCTTTCGTTGCTTGTTTGTCAAAACGGCAAGGGTAACATACCGTCCGTCGAAGTCAAATGCCACTCAAACGTCAGCTACACCGGGGCAGCTGAAACGGCTGTGTTTGTTGGACTGTTTTATTTTTTTCGTAAAGGTTCCATGCTTTTTCATGGAAATAGAAAACGACGGCGTTGATTAGGGGTTCGACCAGCGCGACCGCCCCCGATACGCCTATACTGCCCGTCAGTACATAGGTTACACTGAAGGCGACGCTGAAATGCAGTGCGGCAAAAGTCAAGGTTTTAAGCATCATCATCTCCTTGATTGAAAAATTAATTGAAAATTTACGGAGGGATGATAAAGATTAGCATAAGGCTGCGTGGTTTAAATTTGCTATTTAACGTTAGTGTAAATAAATCATTTTCCAAATATGGATAGAAATTATGAATCATAAAAAGATTGTTGTTTTGGATGCGGATACTTTGCCCGGTCGGGTTTTTCATTTTGATTTTCCGCACGAGCTTGCGGTTTACGGTACGACAGATGCCTCGGAAACGGCGGTACGCGTATGCGGTGCGCACATCGTCATCACCAATAAGGTTGTCATTTCTGCCGATATTATTGCGGATAATCCTCAGCTTGAGCTGATTGCCGTCAGTGCGACCGGTGTGAACAATGTCGATATTGAGGCTGCGAAGGCGGCTGGTATTGCCGTATGCAATGTCCGCGCCTACGGAAACGAATCGGTTGCGGAACATGCCTTTATGCTAATGGTTGCGTTAATGCGGAATTTGCCTGCCTATCAGCGTGATGTTGCGGCCGGATTATGGGAGAAGTCGCCGGTTTTTTGTCATTACGGCGCGCCTATTCGGGATTTGAACGGTAAAACGCTGGCGGTTTTCGGACGCGGCAATATAGGACAGACGCTTGCCGGATACGCGCAGGCGTTCGGTATGAGGGTGGTGTTTGCCGAACACAAACACGCGCCCGCTGTGCGTGAAGGCTATGTTTCCTTTGAAGATGCGGTACAGGCTGCTGATGTGTTGTCGCTGCACTGTCCGCTGAACGCCCAAACTGAAAATATGATAGGCGAAAACGAATTGCGGCAGATGAAGCCCGGCGCGGTTTTAATCAATTGCGGGCGCGGCGGGCTTGTGGATGAAAACGCGCTGCTTGCCGCACTCAAATACGGGCAGATTGGCGGGGCAGGTGTCGATGTTTTGACGGAGGAACCGCCGAGGAGCGGCAATCCCCTGTTGAAGACCCGCCTTCCCAATCTGATTGTTACGCCGCATACCGCGTGGGCAAGCCGTGAAGCGTTGGACAGGCTGTTCGATATATTGTTGGCGAACATTAACGCCTTTGTGAAAGGCGAGGCGCAAAACCGGGTGGTTTGAGCTTGTCGAGATGACGAAAAACAATGCCGTCTGAAGGCCTCAAGGGTTCAGACGGCATTGTTTTTGATATTTCTACTTAACCGACTTTGTCGCCCGGTTGCGCGCCTGCATCCACATCCAAGAGTCTCAGTTTGCCCTCGTCGGTGGCGGCGGAGAGGATCATGCCTTCGGATACGCCGAATTTTGCCATTTTGCGCGGGGCGAAGTTGGCGACGGCGATAACCATGCGGCCGTTTAATTCGGCTGGGTTGGGATAAGACGCGGCGATGCCGGAGAAGATGATGCGTTTTTCAAAACCGAAATCGAGGTCGAATTTTAGGAGTTTGGTGCTGCCTTCGACGGCTTCGCAGTTCAATACTTTGGCGACGCGCATGTCGATTTTCATAAAGTCGTCGAAGCTCGCCTGTTCGGCGACTTTTTCATATTTGCTCTCTTCGGCGGCAGGCGCGGCTGCGGCGGCGATGCTTTGTTTGTTGGCTTCGATCAAATCGTTCACTTGTTTTTGCTCCACTCGTTGCATTAAATGTTCGTATTTGTTGATGGCGTGTTCGCCTAAGGTTTCGCGTGTATTTGCCCAAGTGATGGCTTCCAAATTCAGGAATTTGGCGGCATTTTCGGCCACTTTCGGCAATACAGGGGCGAGGTAGGCGGTTAACATGGTAAAGGCGTTGATGAGCTCGCTGCATACTTCGTGCAGGCGTGCGTCTTGACCTTCTTGTTTCGCCAGTTCCCAAGGTTTGTTGGCATCAACGTATTCGTTGACAATGTCTGCCAAGGCCATGATGTCGCGCAGGGCTTTGGCGTATTCGCGGCTTTCGTAGCATTCGGCAATGGCTTCGCTTTGCGCAGTCAGTTTTGCCAGCAATGCGCTGTCGGCAACGTCTTTCAGACGGCCTTCAAAGCGTTTGGCGATGAAACCTGACGCGCGGGCGGCGATGTTGACGTATTTGCCGACGAGGTCGCTGTTGACGCGGCTGATAAAGTCTTGCAGGTTCAAATCGATGTCTTCGATTTTGCTGTTGAGCTTGGCGGCGATGTAGTAGCGCATCCACTCGGGGTTCAGGCCTTGTTCCAGATAGGATTTGGCGGTGATGAAGGTGCCGCGCGATTTGGACATTTTTTGTCCGTCCACGGTCAAAAAGCCGTGTGCGTACACGCCGGTCGGGGCGCGGTGGCCGGAGAAATGCAGCATGGCGGGCCAGAACAGGGCGTGGAAATAGAGAATATCTTTGCCGATGAAGTGGTACATCTCGGTTTGGCTGTCGGCTTTGAAGTATTCGTCAAAATCGATGCCGATGCGGTCGCACAGGTTTTTAAACGACGCCATGTAGCCGACGGGTGCGTCCAGCCAGACGTAGAAGTATTTGCCCGGCGCGTCGGGGATTTCAAAACCGAAATACGGCGCGTCGCGGGAAATGTCCCAGTCGGACAGGGTGGTTTCTTCGCCTTCGCCCAGCCATTCTTTCATTTTGTTGAGGGCTTCGGGTTGCAGATGGGGCTTGCCGTCGTGCGGATTGTTGCCGGAAGTCCATGCTTTGAGGAAGTCGGCGCATTCGCCCAGTTTGAAGAAGAAGTGTTCGGATTCGCGCAATTCGGGTTTGGCACCGGAAACAGCGGAATACGGGTTGATCAGTTCGGTTGGGGAATAGGTCGTGCCGCAGACTTCGCAGTTGTCGCCGTATTGGTCGTGGGCGTGGCATTTGGGGCATTCACCTTTGACGAAACGGTCGGGCAGGAACATTTGTTTTTCAGGGTCGAAAAGCTGCTCGATGACGCGGCTCTCAATCTTGCCGTTGGCTTTCAGTGCGCGGTAAATGTCTTGGGAAAACTGTTTGTTTTCAGGGGAATGGGTGCTGTAATAATTGTCGTAGCCGATGCCGAAACCAGTAAAGTCGGCGAGGTGCTCTTCGCGCACTTTGGCAATCATGTCCTCAGGCGCGATGCCTTGTTTTTGCGCGGCAAGCATCACGGGCGTGCCGTGGGTGTCGTCGGCGCAGCAGTAGTAGCATTCGTGGCCGCACAGTTTTTGGAAGCGTACCCAAACGTCGGTTTGGATGTGTTCGACCATGTGGCCGAGGTGGATGCTGCCGTTGGCATAGGGCAGGGCAGAGGTAACGAGGATTTTGCGTGTCATATTGTGCTTTGCAAACAATGGGTAAAGGCGGATTATACCGCAAATCAAACTGGGAAATGCCGTCTGAAGCCTGAAAAATCGGGCTTCAGACGGCATTTTTGCAAAACGGCGGGAGTTATTCGACGGTTACGGATTTCGCTAGGTTACGCGGTTTGTCCACATCCGTGCCGCGTGCGAGGGCGGTGTGGTAGGCGAGGAGCTGCACGGGGACGGTATGCACGACGGGGGATAATTCGCCGACGTGGCGCGGTGCGCGGATAACGTGCACGCCTTCGGTGGCATTAAAATTGCTGTCGAGGTCGGCAAAGACGAAAAGTTCGCCGCCGCGCGCGCCGACTTCCTGCATATTGGCTTTGACTTTGTCCAACAGGCTGTCGTTGGGCGCGATGACGACGACGGGCATGTTTTCGTCTACTAAGGCGAGCGGCCCGTGTTTCAGCTCGCCGGCAGGATAGGCTTCGGCGTGAATGTAGGTGATTTCCTTCAGCTTCAACGCGCCTTCGAGGGCAATCGGGTAATGGATGCCGCGCCCCAAAAACAGCGCGCTGGTTTTCTTGGCAAACTGTTGCGCCCAAGCGGCAATTTGAGGTTCGAGGTTCAAAGCGTGCTGCACGCTGCCGGGAAGTTGGCGGAGTTCTTCGGTGTAACGCGCTTCGTCTTCTTCGGAAACCAAACCGCGCACTTTCGCCAGCGTTACCGCCAAACCGAACAGCGCGACCAGCTGCGTGGTAAATGCTTTGGTCGAGGCGACGCCGATTTCCGCACCGGCACGGGTATAAAGCACGAGGCTGCTTTCGCGCGGCAGGGCGGATTCCATCACGTTGCAGATGGAGAGGCTGTGGCGGTGTCCCAAGGATTTGGCGTATTTCAAAGCCTCCATCGTATCCAGCGTTTCACCGGATTGGGAAATGGTAATGACCAGTTGGTCCGGATCGGCAATCACGCTGCGGTATCGGTATTCGCTGGCAATTTCGACATCGGTCGGAATTTTGGCGATGGATTCGAGCCAGTATTTGGCGGTCAGCGCGGCATAATAGGAAGTGCCGCAGGCAAGGATTTTGACGCTGCGGATGCTTTCAAATACGCTTTTGGCGTCTTTACCGAAGTTTTCGGGGATGAAGCCGCCGTCGAGGAAAACTTCCGCCGTGTCCGCAATCGCGCGCGGTTGCTCGTGGATTTCCTTTTGCATAAAGTGGCTGTACGGCCCCAGCTCCAAAGAGGCAAGTGAGAGTTCGGATACCTTGACTTTGCGTTCGGCGGGCAGGCCGCTTTTATCGGTCAGCCTTTTGATGCCGTCTGAAGCCAGCAGTGCGATGTCGCCATCTTCGAGGTACGCCACGCGGCGCGTAAAGGCGATGACGGCGGACACGTCCGAAGCGATAAAGGTTTCATCGTCGCCCAAAGCGACTAAAAGCGGGCAGCCCATACGCGCCACGACCATCTCGTCCGGGTTGTCCTGAGCCATGACGGCAATCGCATATGCGCCGTGGAAACGGGCGGATGCGGATTGCACGGCTTCAAACAGCCTGCCGCCGTTTTGCGCGTATTCGTGATTGATGCTGTGTGCGATGACCTCGGTATCTGTTTGAGATTCAAAACGGTATCCTAAACCTTCCAAACGTTCGCGTTCGCTTTCAAAGTTTTCGATAATGCCGTTGTGTACGACGGCAATCATACCGCCGCTGATGTGCGGGTGGGCGTTCGGCTCGGTAACGCCGCCGTGTGTCGCCCAGCGCGTATGTCCGATGCCGATGCTGCCCGCTATTCCTTTTTCACGGGCCGCGTCTTCCATCAACTGAACCCGGCCGACACGGCGCACGCGCTTGATGTTGCCGTCGGTATTGACGGCAATGCCTGATGAATCATACCCCCGGTATTCGAGGCGTTTGAGGCCGTCGGTCAGAAAATCGACGACGTTGTGATGGGCGCGGATGGCGCCGACGATACCGCACATGACTGTTCCTTAGTATCAGGTTGAAAAAACAGGCGCGGACGGCTCCCGTGCCGCACCTTCCGCTTCGGATTATAAACCGCCTTCCGTGTCGGAAAACAGCAAAATGCCGTCTGAAGGTTTCAGACGGCATTGTTTTGCCGGTTTACGGCCGGTATTCGGGTTTCATGCCGTTGGGCAGAAGCTGCCAGACGTAACCCGGTTCTTTCATTTTACCTGCCGTTTCCCCTGCTTCGTCGCCGTAACCCCAGAAATAATCCACGCGCACCGCGCCTTTAATCGCGCTGCCGGTATCCTGCGCCATAATCAGGCGGTTGAGTGCTTTGTGGGTAACCGGGTGGGCGGTGGCGACAAATAAGGGTGCGCCCAAGGTAATGTAGTGCCGGTCGACTGCGCCGGCATATTCCCCCATCAGCGGAGTGCCCAGTGCGCCGACGGGACCGTCATTACTGCTTCCGGCAAGCTCGCGGAAAAAGACATAGCTAGGGTTTTGCCCCAAAACTTCGGCGAGGCGTTGCGGATTTTGCTGCATATAAGACTTAATGCCCTGCATGGAGGTTTGTCCGAGTTTGAGGTAGCCCTTATCCGCCATGTATTTTCCGATGGAAACATACGGATGCTCGTTTTTGTCGGCATAGCCGATGCGGATGTATTTGCCGGACGGAGTTTTCAGACGGCCCGAGCCTTGTATGTGCATGAAAAAAAGTTCGACGGGGTCTTCGGCATAGCCGAGGATGGGGGCTTTGCCGTCAAGTGCACCGCCGTTGATTTGGTTTCGCGTGTGGTAAGGGAGGAAGCGGCTTCCTTCAAACCTGCCTTTGATTGCCGTTGTGCGCGCGGTGATGGGGAATTGGGAGAGGTCGGCGGTATGTGTGCCGCCGGCATTGTCGATTGTGCCGCTGTTTTTTCCCGTCTGCCTGATGCGGACAAGGTTTTTTCCGCTCCTCAAACCTGCAGGCAGCGGGACGGAAATAAAATCATTGGGAATGCCGTAAATAGGGAAGCGGGCTTGGGCTGTCCGTCTGTCATCCCCTTGCAGTACCGGTTCGTAATAGCCGGTAACCGTGCCGGCAAGGCTTCCGTTGCCTGCAACCTGCCAAGGGGTGAAATAGCGTTCAAAAAAGTATTTTGCCGGCAAATGTTGCACGGGGGTTTGAAAGGCTTGGGCACACACATCCTGCCAGCCTTGGCGATTTTTCAAACTTGAGCAGCCGAGCCTGAAAGACTGCAGGCTCTGGGTAAAGTTTTGCGCGCTCCAGTGCGGCAGGCTGTCGTGAGGAACCGCCGTGTAAACCGCCCCTCCGCCCGAAATTGCCGTACCGGCGGGAAAAGGGGTACCCGCAGGGCGGTCGGGGCCTTGAATAACGGATGTATCGGGAATCGGGAGGGTTTGGATGCTTTTGCTTTGACAGGCGGCAAGAATGGCGGCAACCATGCCGAACAGCGCCGTTTGAAACAGGTATTTTTTCATAATGGAGCAATGCCGTTGAAACCCTTGAGTCGGATTTTCAAGAGACTGATTTCTTAAAGGTTTAAAAAAAGGGGATTTTAACACAGCCCTGAAGTTTTCCGGTTCGGGGTGGTCTAAAAATAAAGGAAAATAGTTTGTATTCTTATTTACAAGTCATATAAATGTTCTGATAATATGCCGTCCATTTACTTATAAACTGATACTTATGCTGGTTGCTTTTTTAATTATGTTGCGCGAGGGTATCGAAGCTGCGCTCATCGTCGGTATCGTTGCAGGTTTTCTGAAGCAGTCCGGTCATTCGAAACTGATGCCTAAGGTCTGGTTCGGGGTTGTTCTTGCTTCTTTGATGTGTTTGGGGCTGGGGTACGGAATCCATTCGGCAACGGGCGAGATTCCCCAGAAGCAGCAGGAGTTTGTCGTCGGCATCATCGGTTTGGTTGCCGTTGCCATGCTGACTTATATGATTTTATGGATGAAAAAGGCGGCGCGTTCGATGAAGCAGCAGCTTCAGGATTCTGTGCAGGCGGCTTTGAACCGTGGCAGCGGCCAAGGATGGGCCTTGGTCGGTATGGCGTTTCTTGCCGTGGCGCGCGAAGGTCTGGAGAGCGTTTTTTTCCTGCTTGCCGTATTCAAACAGAGCCCGACGTGGCAGATGCCGGCTGGTGCGGTAGCGGGGGTTTTGGCTGCCGCCGTTATCGGCGCGTTGATTTATCAGGGCGGGATGCGCCTGAATCTGGCGAAGTTTTTCCGTTGGACGGGGGCGTTTCTGATTGTTGTTGCCGCCGGACTGCTTGCCGGTTCGCTGCGCGCGCTGCATGAGGCGGGCGTTTGGAACTCGCTTCAGGACATTGTGTTCGACTCATCAAAATATTTACACGAAGACAGTCCGTTAGGTGTGCTGCTCGGCGGATTTTTCGGCTATACCGACCATCCGACGCAGGGCGAGGCCTTGGTTTGGCTGCTGTACCTTATTCCTGTCATGACTTGGTTTTTGCGCGGCAGCAGGCCGTCTGAAACTTTAACCCGTAAAGAGGAACTGAAATGAGAAAATTCAATTTGACTGCATTGTCCGTTATGCTTGCCTTAGGTTTGACCGCGTGCCAGCCGCCGGAGGCGGAGAAAGCTGCGCCGGCAGCGTCCGGTGAGGCGCAAGCCGCCAACGAGGGCGGTTCGGTCAGTATCGCCGTAAACGACAACGCTTGCGAACCGATGGAGCTGACCGTACCGAGCGGACAGGTTGTGTTCAATATTAAAAACAACAGCGGACGCAAGCTCGAATGGGAAATCCTGAAGGGCGTGATGGTGGTGGACGAGCGCGAAAATATCGCCCCCGGACTTTCCGACAAAATGACCGTCACCCTGCTGCCGGGCGAATACGAAATGACTTGTGGCCTTTTGACCAATCCGCGCGGCAAGCTGGTGGTAACCGACAGCGGCTTTAAAGGCACTGCCAACGAAGCGGATTTGGAAAAACTGTCCCAACCGCTCGCCGACTATAAAGCCTACGTTCAAGGCGAAGTTAAAGAGCTGGTGGCGAAAACCAAAACCTTTACCGAAGCCGTCAAAGCAGGCGACATTGAAAAGGCGAAATCCCTGTTTGCCGCCACCCGCGTCCATTACGAACGCATCGAACCGATTGCCGAGCTTTTCAGCGAACTCGACCCCGTCATCGATGCGCGTGAAGACGACTTCAAAGACGGCGCGAAAGATGCCGGGTTTACCGGCTTCCACCGTATCGAACACGCCCTTTGGGTAGAAAAAGACGTATCCGGCGTGAAGGAAATTGCAGCGAAACTGATGGCTGATGTCGAAGCCTTGCAAAAAGAAATCGACGCATTAGCGTTTCCTCCGGGCAATGTGGTCGGCGGTGCATCCGAACTGATTGAAGAAGTGGCGGGCAGTAAAATCAGCGGCGAAGAAGACCGGTACAGCCATACCGATTTGAGCGACTTCCAAGCCAATGTGGACGGTTCGAAAAAAATCGTCGATTTGTTCCGTCCGCTGATTGAGGCCAAAAACAAAGCCTTGTTGGAAAAAACCGATACCAACTTCAAACAGGTCAACGAAATTCTGGCGAAATACCGGACCAAAGACGGTTTTGAAACCTACGACAAGCTGAGCGAAGCCGACCGCAAAGCGCTGCAAGCCCCCGTTAACGCGCTTGCCGAAGACCTTGCCCAACTTCGCGGCATACTTGGTTTGAAATAAGCCTTAAGCGTTCAGACGGCATTTGGCGACAGATGCCGTCTGAAATTTTATCTGTAAAAGCGGAAAGGTATTGAAAAAGGCGGAGGTTTCCGTTCCCTGCGTTCCGCCGTATCGGATACAGAGTTTAAACAAAGGATAAAACATGAGTACGAACAACCCGACACAACCGACCAGGCGCACCCTCTTTAAAACCGCCCTTGCCGCCGGAGCAGTCGGCGCAATCGGAGGTTATCTCGGCGGCAAAAAACAGGGCGAAACCGCCGAACGCACCGCCGAAATTCAACACTCGCCCCAAGCCTATCCCTGCTACGGAGAACACCAGGCAGGCATTGTTACGCCGCAGCAGGCATTTTCCATCATGTGCGCCTTCGACGTTACCGCGCAAAACGCCAAGCAGCTGGAAAACCTGTTCCGCACGCTGACCGCCCGTATCGAGTTTCTTACCCAAGGCGGCGAATACCAAGACGGCGACGACAAACTTCCGCCCGCCGGCAGCGGCATTTTGGGCAAAGCCTTCAACCCCGACGGATTGACCGTTACCGTGGGGGTGGGCAGCAGCCTGTTTGACGGACGATTCGGACTCAAAGACAAAAAACCGGTTCATTTGCAGGAAATGCGCGACTTCCCCAACGATAAGCTGCAAAAAAGCTGGTGTGACGGCGATTTGAGCCTGCAAATATGCGCCTTTACCCCTGAAACCTGCCAAGCCGCCCTGCGCGACATCATCAAACACACCGCCCAAACCGCCGTTATCCGCTGGAGTATCGACGGGTGGCAGCCCAAATCCGAACCCGGCGCGATGGCGGCGCGCAACCTGTTGGGCTTCCGTGACGGTACGGGCAACCCCAAAGTTTCCGACCCCAAAACTGCCGACGAGGTTTTGTGGACGGGTGTGGCCGCCAACAGCCTAGACGAACCGGAGTGGGCGAAAAACGGCAGCTATCAGGCAGTCCGCCTTATCCGCCACTTTGTCGAGTTTTGGGACAGGACTCCGCTTCAAGAGCAAACCGACATTTTCGGGCGGCGAAAATACAGCGGCACGCCGATGGACGGCAAAAAAGAAGCCGACCAACCGGATTTTGCCAAAGACCCCGAGGGTGATATCACGCCCAAAGACAGCCATATACGCCTAGCGAATCCGCGCGATCCCGAATTCCTCAAAAAACACCGCCTCTTCCGCCGCGCCTACAACTATTCGCGCGGACTCGCCTCAAGCGGACAGCTTGATGTCGGGCTGGTGTTCGTCTGCTATCAGGCAAACCTTGCCGACGGATTCATCTTCGTGCAAAACCTCCTCAACGGCGAACCGCTGGAAGAATACATCAGCCCCTTCGGCGGCGGCTATTTCTTCGTGCTGCCCGGCGTGGAAAAAGGCGGATTCTTGGGACAAGGGCTGCTGGGCGTATAAATCCGCCATATAAAAAACGCCGTCCGAACCTTGCCAAACGGGTTCGGACGGCGTTTCTTGTTTTGGACGGTCAGGCTTTTTTGACGAATTCGGATTTTAAATTCATCGCGCTGCCGTCGATTTTGCAGCCGATGTTGTGATCGCCTTCCTGCAGGCGTATGCCTTTGACCTTTGTACCTTGTTTGATCACCATCGAGCTGCCTTTTACCTTGAGGTCTTTGATGAGGATGACGGTATCGCCGTTTTGCAGCGCCGCGCCGTTGGCATCGAGCACTTCCGCCGCAAGGTCGGCGGCGGATTCGGTTTCATTCCATTCGTAGGCGCATTCGGGGCAGATGTATTGTCCGCCGTCTTCATAGGTGTATTCGGAGGCGCATTGCGGGCATGGGGGTAATGACATGGTTTGCAGTCCTTATCTGATATCGGAGGGGGGTGATGCCGTCTGAAACCTGAAACCGGCTTCAGACGGCATGGCTTTATTGTTTGTCTTTTTCCGGCCTCACCCAGCCTTCGATGACGGTTTGGCGGGCGCGGGCGAGGGCGAGTTTGTTGTCTTCGACATTGCGGGTAATCGCGCTGCCTGCGCCTGTGGTTACTTTGTTGCCCAGTGTGACAGGGGCAACCAGTACGCAGTTTGAACCGATGCGTACTTCGTCGCCGATGACGGTTTTGTGTTTGTGCACGCCGTCGTAGTTGGCAATAATCGTACCTGCGCCGAAGTTGGTTTTGCTGCCGACTTCGGCATCGCCTATGTAGGTGAGGTGGTTGGCTTTGGTGCCTTTGCCGATGGCGGCGTTTTTGATTTCGACGAAGTTGCCGATGTGTACGTCGTCTGAAAGGCGGGCTTGCGGACGCAGGCGGGCATAGGGGCCGATTTGGTTGTTTTCGCCGACTTCGCAGTCTTCGAGGTGGGAGAAGGGAGCGATTTTGCTGTTGGCACCGATTTTGGCGTTTTTGATGACGCAGTTAGCACCGATTTCGACGTTGTCGCCGAGTTCGACTTCGCCTTCAAAGATACAGTTCACATCAATCACGACATCTTGCCCGTGTTTCAGACGGCCTCGTAAATCGAAACGCGCCGGGTCGCGCAGGGTAACGCCTGCTTTGAGCAATTCTTGAGCCTGTTCGGTTTGGAAGATGCGTTCGAGTTCGGCGAGCTGGAGTTTGTTGTTCACTCCGGCGGCGAGGTAGGAGGAGCGGACTTGGACGGGATGAACTTTGATGCCGTCGGCAACGGCTTTGGCGATGAGGTCGGTCAGATAGTATTCGCCTTGGGCATTGTTGCTGGAGAGGCTGTTCAGCCAGTTTTCCAGTTTGGCGTTGGGCAGAACCAAAATGCCGGTATTGATTTCTTTCACGGCTTTTTGGGCGGCGTCGGCGTCTTTTTCTTCGACGATGGCGGTTACACTGCCGTTGCTGTTGCGGATGATGCGGCCCAATCCTGTTGGGTCGGCGGGCACGTCGGTCAACAGGCCGACTTCGTTGCCTGCGGCTTCGAGCAGGGTTTCGAGGGTTTCAACGTCAATCAGGGGGACGTCGCCGTACAGCACCAGCGTGCGGCCTTCGGCAGACAGGTGCGGCAGGGCGGTTTTGACGGCGTGGCCGGTGCCGAGCTGTTCGGTTTGTTCGACCCAGACGACGTCGCGTTTGACGGTGTCTAAAACTTGGTCTTTGCCGTGGCCGATGACGACGCAGATGTTTTGCGGATTCAGCGCGGCGGCGGTGTCGATAACGCGCCCGACCATGGGCTTGCCGCCGATGCGGTGCAGCACTTTGGGCATTTTGGAATACATGCGCGTGCCTTTGCCGGCGGCGAGGATGACGATGTTTAAAGTGTTTTGCGGCATGACGGTTTCCTGTGCCATGCCGTCTGAAGCGGCTTCAGACGGCATGGAGGGGATTTATCGGTTTTGAAATTTGGGCTTTTGCCAGTTCTGTCCGCGTACGCCTTGTTCGGAACCGTCAGTTTGGTTGGGCAACACGGCATGGCGTTCGGGGCGGTATTGGTTGTAGTTCATATTTTTCGAGTAGCTGCCGTCTTGGTAATAAACGGGTGTACCGGCAGGATATTTTTGACGGACGGCGGTTTTGCCGTTTTCGTTCCGGTAGGTTTCCCATGAGCAGCCCGACAGTACGGAGGCGGCAGTCATCAGGATAAGGAAGGTTTTACGCATGGCTTTTCTTTCGTATTTTCGGGGTTTAGGGGGTATTGTAATGAGTTTGGCGGTGTTCTGACAAAGTTTCTGCATACTGTGCCAGTTGCGCCATATCGCTTACGGAGGCGTCGATAAAGGGCAGCGCGTGTGATTTTGCACCGAACCAGACGGTTTTCATGCCCAGCGCCTTTGCCTGATGCAGGTTGTCGGCGCTGTCGTCCACCATCACGCAGCGTTCGGGCGGTACGTCCAGCAGGCGGCAGACGTTGAGGTAGGCTTGCGGATTGGGTTTGTAGAGCAGCCCGAAATCGTCTGTGCCGAAAAGTGCGTTGAAGCTTTCCGTCAAACCGAGTGCGTCTGAAACGGCGCGGACATAAAAAGAAGGCCCGTTGGAAAAAACCGCCTTACGCCCTTTTAGGCGGCTCAGGGTGTTTTGTGTTTCCGGCATACCGTGCAGCCGGGGCAAGATCTCGTCAATCGGATGACTTTCGCGTAAAAACTCCGCAATGTCGATTTCGGGGTGGTGGATTTGCAGGCCGGCAAGCGTTGCGCCGTAACGGTGCCAATATTCCTGACGCAGGTCGGACGCGGCCTGGTCGGAGAGTCGGAGGCGTTGCGCGATGTAGCCGGTCATGGCGCGGTTGATGAGTGTGAAGATGCCTGCGTCGGCATCGTGCAGCGTGTTGTCGAGGTCGAACAGCCACACGGTCGGATTTTCTTGCATGTTGAACCGTGAAAATTTGTTATGATGGCATTTTACAGCGAATTAAGGAGGATGAAGGATGAAACGGAAAATCTGGCTGCTGCCGCTGCTGTCGGTTTCGGCATATATGCAGGCTCAGACGGAGGTCAGGCTTGCGGCGCACAAGTCGTTCAGCCTGCCCAAAGGGGTGATTGCGCGTTTCGAACGGGAAAACAATGCGAAAGTGTCCGTTATTCAGGCTGGCAATGCAAACGAAATGCTCAACAAACTGATTTTAAGCCGCGCCAATCCGATTGCCGACGCGGTGTACGGTTTGGACAATGCCAATATCGGTAAGGCGCGGGAAATGGGCGTTTTGGCGGATGAGCAGCCAAAATCCCTGCCGGTTTCGGTCGGCCTGCCTTCGGTTTTGGCGGTTGATTACGGTTATGTAACACTCAATTACGACAAAAAATGGTTTGCCGAGAAAAAGCTGCCGCTGCCCAAAACCTTGCAGGACTTAACCCGTCCTGAATATAAAAACCTGCTGGTTACGCCGTCGCCCGCTACCTCGTCGCCCGGATTGTCCTTCCTGATGGCGAACATTGGCAGCATGGGCGAGGCGGGTGCGTTCAAATGGTGGGCGCAGATGCGTCAGAACGGCGTGAAGGTCGCTAAAGGCTGGAGCGAGGCGTATTACACCGACTTTTCGCACAACGGCGGAGCTTATCCGCTGGTAGTCGGTTATGCAGCCAGCCCTGCGGCGGAAGTGTATTTTTCCAAAGGTAAATACAGCGAGCCGCCGACGGGCAACCTGTTTTTAAAAGGCGGCGTATTCCGTCAGGTTGAAGGCGCGGCGGTATTGAAGGGGGCGAAGCAGCCGGAATTGGCGGCAAAACTCGTTCAGTGGCTGCAAAGCGGTGAAGTGCAACGTGCCGTTTCGTCCGAGATGTGGGTTTACCCGGCCGTCAAAAACACGCCGCTGCCCGAAGTATTCCGTTTTGCACAAGCTCCGACGCACACGGATTCCCCTTCCCGTGCCGACATCAACGCCAAACAGCGAGGCTGGGTCGGACGCTGGATTAAAACGGTATTGAAGTAAAAAATGCCGTCTGAAAAAGGAGCAGTAGGAATGGAAGCGTTAAACACCATCGCCCGAAACCTGACCATAAAGCGCGAAACCGTAACCTGTGCCGAATCCTGCACGGGAGGGCTGCTTGCCGCCGCATTTACCAGTGTGGCAGGCAGTTCGCAATGGTTTGAACAAAGTTTTGTAACATACAGCAACCGAGCCAAAGAAGACCGCTTGGGCGTGTTGCCCGAAACCCTGCTCGAACACGGAGCGGTCAGCCGCCAAACCGTCTATGAGATGGCGCGCGGCGCGAAAGCCGTGGCGCAGGCGGATTACGCCGTCAGTATTTCCGGCATTGCCGGCCCGGGCGGCGGCAGTGAAAGCAAACCAGTCGGTACGGTTTGGTTCGGGTTTGTCTTTCCGAGCGGAAGTTGTGAAGAAATACGCTGTTTTGACGGCAATCGCGAATCCGTCCGCGCGCAGGCTGTCGCCTTTGCTTTGGAAAGGTTGGCTGGGCTGATTGAAAACGGCGGCGATGCCGTCTGAACAAAATCCCCATCGGATAAAAAATGCCGTCTGAAACGTTTCGGGTTTCAGACGGCATTTTGTCGGGTTAGGCGGCGATGAGGCTTATTTCACTTTGCCTTTCAATGCGCCGTAGCCTGCCGCGTCCATTTGTTCCAGTGGGATGAATTTCAGGCTCGCGCCGTTGATGCAGTAGCGCAGTCCGCCTTTGTCTTGCGGGCCGTCGGCGAAGACGTGTCCCAAGTGCGAATCGGCAGCATGGCTGCGCACTTCGGTGCGGCGCATGTTGTAGCTGAAATCGTCGTGTTCGGTAACGGCGGCGGCGTTAATCGGGCGGGTGAAGCTCGGCCAGCCGCAGCCGGAATTGAATTTGTCGGCGGAGCTGAACAGGGGTTCGCCGCTGACAACGTCCACATAAATGCCGGGTTTGAACAGATGGTCGTATTCGTGGCTGAAAGCGTATTCAGTTGCGCTGTGTTGGGTAACTTGGTATTGCTCTTCGGTCAGGATGCGTTTGAGTTCGGCATCATTGGGTTTTTTATACGTCGCCGCGTCGAAGCCTTTGCCTTGCGGAGCGGTTTTGGTTTTGCCCGGCAGCGGTTCGTCGGCTTTGCGGATGTCGATGTGGCAATAGCCGTTGGGGTTTTTAATCAGGTAGTCCTGATGGTATTCCTCGGCGTCGTAGAAGTTTTTCAGCGGCTCGTTTTCGACGACGAGGGGCTGTTGGTATTTTTGCTGCTCGCGTTTGAGGGCGGCGGCGATGACGGCTTTTTCGGCGGGGTCGGTGTAGTACACGCCGCTGCGGTATTGCGTGCCGGTGTCGTTGCCTTGTTTGTTAAGGCTGGTCGGGTCAACGACGCGGAAGAAATATTGCAGGATGTCGTCGAGGCTGAGTTTGTCAGCATCGTAGGTGACTTTGACTGTCTCGGCATGGCCCGTGTCGCGGTAGGACACGTCTTCGTAGCTCGGATTTTTCGTTTTGCCGTTGGCGTAGCCTGATACTGCGTCAACCACGCCGTCTATGCGTTGGAAATAGGCTTCCAAGCCCCAGAAGCAGCCGCCGGCGAGATAGATGGTGCGCGTGTTCATGATTTTTGAATCCTTTTTCTGTGTGTCGGGTTTGTAGAACGCGTTTTTCAGACGACCTAAATCGGCATTCGGGTCGCGGATTAACGCCAATGCCTGCGCTTCGTTGATGCTGCCTTTGACGATGCGCTGTACGTCGCCGTCTTTACCGATTAACGCCCAAGAAGGATAAACGCTGATGTTCAGGCTTTGGGCGATGGTGCCGCCGTTGTCGGTGACGACGGGCAGCTTGGGATAGTTCAAACCGGCATACCATTTCTGGAAGTCGCCGTCTTTTTTCTCGTGCAGAAAGCCGGGCGAGGCAACGGTAATCAGGTTGGCAGAGCCGAATTTTGTATCTTGCGCCCATTTTTCGGTTTGTCCCAATTCGGACAAACACAAAGGACACCAACTTGCCCAAAATTTAATCAGCGTCGGTTTGTCTTTTTTCAAATAAACATCGGCGGGGCGGTTGTCCGCGGTTTTCAAAGTGGATAAAGTGTGCGGCACGGTCGCGGCTTCGGCATCGGCGATTTTGGGCGAACAAGCACCCAGCGCAAACAGGCAGCCGAACTTGGCGCAAAGGGAAAAGAAAGTACGGGGTTTCATTTTGATGTTTCCTGTGTGGACGGTTTGTATGATTAGACGTTTGAGATGCCGAAACCTTACAGCCCGGATTTTCAGACAACCTTGCCGCGTAAAATACGCTACAATACTCCCTATTTCAAGTTTCTAAAATTAAAAGGAAAATTCAATGTTCAGCTTCTTCCGTCGCAAGAAAAAACAGGAAACTCCGGCTCCTGAGGAGGCTCAAATTCAGGAAATCGCAGCAAAAGTAGAATCCGAAGTTGCTCAAATAGTTGAAAATATTAAAGAAGATGCTAAATCTTTAACAGTAAGCGTCAAAGGGCAGGTCGAATCGGCTGTTGAAACCGTCAGCGGTGCGGTTGAACAAGTAAAGAAAGCCGTTGCCGAGATGCCGTCTGAAGCGGCTGAGGTTGCTGAAGAAGTGGCAGAACAGGCAGAGGCGGTAAAAGAAGCCGTTGCCGAAACCGTCAGCGGTGCGGTTGAACAAGTAAAGGAAGTCGTTGCCGAGATGCCATCTGAAGCGGCTGAGGTTGCGGAAAAAGCAGCGGAACAAGTCGAAGCGGCGAAAGAAGCTGTGACCGAAACCGTCAGCGAAGCTGTCGAGCAAGTTCAAGAAGCCGTTGCGGAAGCTGTTGCGACAACTGAAGAACACAAGCTCAGTTGGGCTGCACGTTTGAAACAAGGCCTGACCAAATCGCGCGACAAAATGGCGAAATCGCTGGCCGGCGTGTTCGGCGGCGGGCAAATCGACGAAGATTTGTACGAAGAGCTGGAAACCGTGCTGATTACCAGCGATATGGGTATGGAAGCCACCGAATACCTGATGAAAGACGTGCGCGACCGCGTCAGCCTCAAAGGGCTCAAAGACGGCAACGAATTGCGCGGCGCGTTGAAAGAAGCCTTGTACGACCTGATTAAGCCTCTGGAAAAACCGCTGGTCTTGCCCGAAACCAAAGAGCCGTTCGTCATCATGCTTGCGGGCATCAACGGCGCGGGCAAAACTACCTCCATCGGCAAACTCGCCAAATATTTCCAAGCGCAGGGTAAATCCGTATTGCTGGCGGCAGGCGATACTTTCCGTGCCGCCGCGCGCGAGCAGCTTCAAGCTTGGGGCGAGCGCAACAACGTAACCGTGATTTCGCAAACCACAGGCGATTCCGCTGCAGTTTGTTTCGATGCCGTCCAAGCCGCGAAAGCGCGCGGCATCGACATCGTGCTTGCCGACACCGCCGGCCGCCTGCCCACGCAGCTTCACTTGATGGAAGAAATCAAAAAAGTGAAACGCGTGCTGCAAAAAGCCATGCCTGATGCGCCGCACGAGATCATCGTCGTGCTTGATGCCAACATCGGGCAAAACGCCGTCAACCAAGTCAAAGCCTTTGACGACGCATTGGGGCTGACTGGTTTAATCGTTACCAAGCTAGACGGCACGGCAAAAGGCGGTATCCTCGCCGCGCTTGCCTCCGACCGCCCAGTTCCTGTCCGCTACATCGGCGTGGGCGAAGGCATAGACGATTTGCGTCCGTTTGACGCGCGCGCGTTTATCGACGCACTGCTGGATTGAGCCTAAATGCCGTCTGAAAACGGCAGGTTGGTGTTTGAGGGAGGTGGCGGAATCGGTAGTGGAAATTGGTGAAAATTGGCGGAGTCGGTGGGCTTTAGCCCACCAATTCATACCAATCCATACCAACTCCCCCACCTTATCCCCAAAAACTCCCCCGTGCCTGACACATTTACCGTATAAAATACCGAAACCGCCTCATACAGTATTTCACAAACCTTAACCCCTGCGCGTAAAAAACGTATAAACCTGAAACCGTTGCCGCCGCATCCCCTATAATTTCATCCAATAAAAAAAACGAGGCACATATCATGGCGAAAAAATTCCCCATATTCCCTAAAAACCCCGAGCGCATCTGCTGGGGGTGCGACAAATATTGCCGCGAAGACGATTTGCAGTGCGGCAACGGCTGCGAGCGCATTCAACACCCCATCGAGCTGGACGGGCGCGACTGGTATAAAAAAGGCGACTGGAGCAACCTTTTGAGCGAGGAGCAGCAAATCGAGCTGGGCTTGAAAGAAGCCCCGAAACCCGCTAAACCCCACATCAAGCTCCCCCTTAAAAACAAAACCGCCTGATTCCCCTTTTCCCGCCTGTGCCCGCCTTACACCTGCCTGCCGAACACGGCGGCCGCAACGGTAACGGGGCAAACCGCCACCCTTTCCGCCCCATCGGAAACGGCGGATTTTTTTGCATCAGGGAAACAGCCCGACCGAAACGCCGCGCCCAACCGACAAAAAAACGGCACATAACAAAAAACGTCATCCCAAACTGACAAAAAACGGCACATGACAAAAAACGTCAGCCTAAAACTGACTAAAAATGTCAGAAGTGACCAAAAACGTCAGTCCTCCGCCGTACACGCCCTTTCAAAAAATTGCGAAAAGAAAATCAAAATAATAAAAATATATTTTAAAAACAATAAAATAATAAAAAAATTTAAAAAATGCAGCGTTTGGTAAGATTTTGGCACGCCGTTTGCTGGAAGAAAGACAAGCCGAAAGGCAAAGTAAAAAAGACCTCGGGTCAAATACATTACGGGTTTGACAATTTTTTGGCAGATGCCGAAAAACATTTTATTTTTCACTTAAACTTTAAACTTAGGAGTTATCCCATGAAAGCAATCCAAAAAGGTTTCACCCTGATCGAGCTGATGATCGTTATCGCCATCCTGGGTATTCTGGCCATTATCGCATTCCCTGCATACCAAGACTACACCATCCGCGCCAAAGTATCCGAAGGCCTGAACCTGGCTGCGCCTGCTAAATTGGCAGTAGCGGAAACTGCCGCTTCTTTGGGTGGTTTGGCAAAAGTTAAAGCTGCTAATAGCGGTTATACTTTCCCTGCAAACGGTACTAAATATGTAGCATCTATCGCTGTTGGTAATAATGGTGTAATCACTGTAACCACTAAAGATACCGGTGCTAAAGTACAACCTGTATTTACTTTGACCCCTGCACAAGCTGACTTAGAGGCTCCTATCAACTGGACTTGTTTGGCTACTGCCGGTGATCAAAAACACGTTCCTGCAAACTGCCGACCTGAGCCTAAACCCTAAATAATAGGATTGGCGATTGGATAAGGCAGGGGTAATACCTTGTCAGAAATAAAAGATGCCGTCTGAGGCTGTTTCAGACGGCATTTTTTATTTTGGAGCGCGTTTTGGGTTTCCGTTCGCCTTCCCCGTATGGCCGCCTATTGCCGAATGATGGCGGAAAAGTTGGGGGGCGGCGGGAATATCGATTATAATCATGCGGATAAACTAACCATAAAAAATATAAATATGAAGAACAAACCTTACGGGTTTACGCTGATCGAGCTGATGATCGTAACGGCAATCTTGGGGATACTGACCATGCTCGCCCTGCCTGCCTATCAAGACTATGCGGCTAGGGCGCAGGTTGCCGAAACCTACTATCTGTTGGATGAGCTGAAAACCGAAATCGGAATTTATGCCTCTATTTACAACCATCTGCCCGACGCGGCGGAAGTTTCCCCGTCGGGCGGCATCGGCAGCGCGGCCGCCAGGATGGGCGGGACGTATATCCGGCATGGCGGCGTTACCGTCGAGGCGGATACTGCGAAAATTTCCGTACCCTTCGATAAAGGGTATCACAAGGGCAAAATGCTGACGCTGTCGCCCACGCGCGATAGCGAAAGCGGCATCATTACCTGGGTGTGCGGCGGGACGATAGAGCCGAGGTCGCTGCCTGCCGTCTGCCGCCGTTAAGCCCGTCCGTAATCCACGGTCTGCCTCCTGCGGCAAAATGCCGTCTGAACCTGTTTCAGACGGCATTTTTTCGTTCCGAACGGGCGGAAAACCGCCCTGATGCGGCATGGGTGGCGCATCAGGCGGCTGATTTTCCCTTCAGGCGGCGTTTTGGGGCTGCCTGTGCGGAATTTGGCGGTAGGCGCGGTAGTAGGGTTCGAGCTGTCGGGCGATGAGCTGGAGCTGTTGGAGGAAAATGTGGCTTTGCGCGCCGACGCTTTGTGCGCGCAGGCTGTCAAGCTCTCCGCGCAGGCTGTCTAATTCGGCGTCGAAGCGGTCGGGTTCCATGTCGGGCAGGTTTTGGAAGATGTGTGCGGCATGTTCCGCGGCACGGTAAAACCTGCCTGTAAAGTCGGGGCTGCATCCTTCGTGCATTTCGCTGCGGTATGCGCCGAGGGCGGAAATATAGCCGGTCAGGGCGTAGCCGGTTTTGAGAAGAGTGAATCCGGGTTGCAGGCTGCCGGCGAATTTTTCGGGTTCGCTGCTCATGTCGGAGAGGGTGCTGCTGAGGGCGGCGGTGTGTTCGTGGGCGCGGCGGCGGGTGGCGCGGTATTCGACGTCGTCGCCTGTTTCACCGCTTTTGAGGCGTTCGGTGATTTTTTCGAGATAGGCGCCGTTGCTGCGTACGGCAAGGGCGGCGGTGCGTTCGAGCGTGAGGTATTTCCAGTCGGGCCACAGGTAGCTGACCGCCGCCCAGGCAAGGGATGCGCCGATAATGGTGTCGATGATGCGCACGGGCATGGCGGCATATACGTCCAACCCTGCAAGCGACAGGCTGGTCAGTGCCTGAATGGTGATGAAAAATGTCGAGAAGCTGTATTTGTAGGTGCGGGTCATGAAGAATAGGGTGGTGCTGACGATGACGATCCAAAGCTTGGTTTCGACAGACGGGGTGAAGTAGGGGACGAGCGAGCCGACGATTACGCCGAGTACGGTACCGGCGATGCGCTGGCGGACGCGGCTTTTGGTGGCGGTGTAGTTTGGCTGGCAGACGAAAAGGGCGGTCAGCAGTATCCAGTAGCCGAGGTTGAGGTTGAGGGCTTCGACTATGGTGCAGGCGGCGGCAACGACGAGGGACAGGCGGACGGCATGGCGGAATACGCCTGATTCGAGGTTCAGCTGCGGACGGATTGCCTGCCAGGTGTTTTTGAGGCTGCCGGTCTCTATGGCGGCGATGCGGGTGTCGCCCATGCGGTCGTTTTCCGCCTGCAGGCTGTTGTGCTGGAGTTGGCGGAATTGTTGGTCGACGCTGCCGAGGTTGTCGAGCAGGCGGCCGAGGTGGCGGATGTCGGGATTGTCGTTGCCGTCTGAAAGGAGGCGCAGCGACTGGCGGCAGCCTTCGATGGCGCGGCCGAGGCGTTTGCTGTATGTGTAGTCTTTGCCCGCCCTGAGTGCTTGGGCGGCATTGCGGCATGCCTGCCCCTGCATTTCGAGCAGGCGGTGGATGCGGAAGATGATGTCGGTGTTTTTGAATTTTTCGGACATTTCCTGATAATCGACGTGGGCGGAGCTGATGCGTTCGTGTATGTCTTGGGCGGCAAAGTAGTAACGCAGCATTTTGGCGGTGCGCGGGTGGCGGTGTTTGCCGCGAAGGCGGTAAAACAGGGCGGAACGGCATTGGTTGAAGGCGGTGATGACGCCGGTGTTGCTCATGGCGAGGTCGATGTGGCGGTTGCCTATCCATTCGGCTTCGTCGGGATCGAAAAAGTCGGCTTTGGCTTCGAGGTAGTTGCCGAGTGCTTCGTAGGCGTTGGCGACGTTTTCTTGAACGGGGCGGTGGGGCAGGATGATTTGGAACAGGATGATGGCAGTGCTGTACAGTACGGTGCCGCACAGAATCATAAAGGGGTTGGTCAGCCAGTAGGTATCGGGGGTGTAGGTGAGGGTGGTGTAGGTGGCGACGGCGAGTGCGCCGAATGCGAAGGTGCGGTATTTGAGCCCGACCGCGCCTAAAATGGTGAAGCCGAAGGTCATGAGGGTCATGGCGAGGATGAAGGGCAGCCCTGTGCCGAGGGTGCTTTGCGCCGTGAGCGAGGAGAGGGTGAACAGGGCGACGGAGGCAATGATGTTTTTCAGCCGTCCGGTCAGGCGGTTGTCCAAATCGACAAGGCCGCCCGCAATAATGCCGAGTACGAAGGGCATGGCGAGCTTGGGTTCGCCTATCTTCAGGACGGTGGCGGCGGCGGTAAAGACGCTGGCGAAAACGGGCAGCGAGGTGATGAGGAGTGATTTGATCGGAAGGGCTTTCATGGGTTTGTCGGATTTATTGTTATGAGGTAAATGAAGTGTAGCACACGGATGCGGATGATGAAGCGATGCCGTCTGAAAACGGCAGGGGTTTTCAGACGGCATCGGGTGTTTCGCCAATCAGGAAACGAGGTTGAGGTCGTTAATCCTGTCGTAAAGGCGGTCGGGGTGTCTGCCTTCTTCGTAAAGCTGGATGCGCAGCCTCAGGTCGTTGGCGGATACCGACTGCCGCAGTGCTTCTTCGTAGTCGATAATGTTTTGGTTGTAGAGTTTGAAGAGGTTTTGGTCCATGGTCTGCATGCCGTCGGTTTGGGCGCTTTCCATGAGGGAGCGCAGACCTATGATGTCTCCTTTGAGGATAAGGTCCTGTACTGCCGGCGTGTTGATCAAGAGGTCGACGACGGCTGTGCGCCCGTCTTTGTTTTTCTTGATTGCAAGGCGTTGGCAGATGATGCCGGTCAGGTTGAGCGAGAGGTCGGTCAATACTTGTTTGTGGGCCTCTTCGGGATAAAAGTTGAGGATGCGCTCAAATGCCTGCGATGCGGTGTTGGCATGCAGGGTGAAGACGCACAGGTGGCCGGTTTGGGCAAGCTGCATGGCATATTCCATGCTTTCCCTGTTGCGGACTTCGCCGATACAGATGACGTCGGGCGACTGGCGCATGGAGTTTTGTACGGCGGTCTGCCAGTTGGTAGTATCGATGCCGATTTCGCGTTGTGTGAAAATGCAACGGCGCGGTTTGTAGATAAACTCTATCGGGTCTTCGATGGTAATGATGTGGCCGGGCGTTTGCTGGTTGCGGTGTTCGAGCATGGTTGCCATGGTGGTCGATTTGCCCGAACCGGTCGGGCCGGCAATAATCAGCAACCCCCGCGGGGCTAAAGAGAGTTCTTTAAGTTTTTCCGGCAAGCCCAGTGCCTGCATTTCGGGAATGCGTTGGTTGATGCGGCGCAATACGATGCCTACGCAGCCTTGGTGGTAGTGTGCGTTGACGCGGTAACGCGTGTTGCTGCGCGATTGGACGGAGTAGTTGATTTCGCGTTCGCGGATAAAGGTCTCCAGTTGGTCGGCATTCATGGTCGATTCTGCAATAGCGGCAGTCTCTTCCTCAGTCAGCGCCTTGTGGGGGTGTATGGTCAGGGTGCCGTTGATTTTTAAGGATGGGGGAAAGCCTTTGCTGATAATGATGTCGGATGCGCCGCGCGCTTCGGCTTCTTCACACATACGGTCGAGCAGGGGATGGAGGTGCGTGCCGATTTTTGCAGGGGTTTCGATGCAGGTTTGGTTTTTTTGTGAATAAACCTGCACCATTTCGCTTAAGATGTCGTGCAGTTGGTTTTCGCTCATTGTGTTTTCCCTCGTGGAAGGTGTTTTAGGGTATGTTGCCGTCTGAAGGCAGTGTTTGTCAGATGCCCAGGCTTTCGCTGTTTTGAGCGCGTTTGCGCGCAACTTCGGGGGTAATCATGCCTTGGCGGACGAGTGATTGCAGCGATTGGTCCAGGGTCTGCATACCGATTGCCTGTCCAGTCTGCAGGACGGAATTGATTTGCGCGATTTTGTTTTCGCGGATGAGGTTGCGGACGGCGGGATTGGAAATGAGGATTTCGTGTGCGGCGACACGGCCGTTGCCGTCGCGCGTTTTCAGCAGGGTTTGGGAGATGACCGCGGTCAGCGATTCTGACAGCATGGAGCGCACCATTTCTTTCTCTCCGGCGGGGAATACGTCTACGATACGGTCGACGGTTTTTGCCGCACCGGTTGTATGCAGCGTACCGAAAACCAAGTGCCCTGTTTCGGCGGCGGTCAGTGCCAGACCGATAGTTTCGGGGTCGCGCATCTCGCCGACAAGGATAACGTCGGGGTCTTCACGCAGTGCGGAACGCAAGGCATTCGCAAAGCTGTGGGTGTGTTGGTGCAGTTCGCGCTGGTTAATCAGTGATCTTTTGCTTTGGTGGACGAATTCAATCGGATCTTCGATGGTCAGGATGTGTGCCGGTTGGGTTTCGTTGATGTAGTTAATCATCGCGGCAAGCGTGGTCGATTTGCCCGAACCGGTCGGACCGGTTACTAAAACGATGCCGCGCGGAGATTCGGCAATTTTTTGGAAAATGCGCGGAGCCCTTAGTTCTTCCAGAGAAAGGACGGTGCTGGGAATGGTGCGGAATACGGCGGCAGGCCCGCGTCCGGTGTTGAAGGCGTTGACGCGGAAACGGGCGACATTGGGCAGTTCGAATGAAAAGTCGACCTCTAAATCTTGCTGGTAAACTTTGCGCTGGTAATCGTTCATGACGGAGGTGATCATGTTGCCGACTTCTTCTGCGCTCATTTCGGGAAGGTTGATGCGGCGGATGTCGCCGTGGACACGGATCATGGGGGACATATCCGCACTCAGGTGGAGGTCGGATGCTTTGTTTTTAACGCCGAAGGCGAGTAAGTCGGTAATCTGCATAATGCGGCTCTGTTTAGTATAATGTTTCGATTGGTTGGAATGGTTCTAACAACCCTGATTCTACCGTCCTGAATGGAGGGGTTTCAACCGTTTAATCATTTTTAATAGGGGATAATCTATGACGGTGTTGCAACAGCGTTATCGGGAGGTGTCCGACCGTATCGGGAAATTGGTTCTGCAGGCGGGCAGGAAGCCGCATTCTGTCAGCCTGATTGCCGTCAGTAAGACTTTCCCTTCAGACGGCATCCGCGAAGTTTACGCTGCCGGACAGCGTGATTTCGGCGAGAACTATATTCAGGAGTGGTACGGTAAAACGGAAGAATTGGCGGATTTGCCTGACATTGTGTGGCATGTTATCGGCGATGTGCAGTCCAATAAAACTAAATTTGTCGCCGAACGCGCGCATTGGGTGCATACCGTATGCCGTCTGAAAACCGCCTGCCGTTTGAGCGAACAGCGCCCTTCCTCAATGCCACCTTTGCAGGTGTGTATCGAGGTGAATATTGCGGGCGAGGCGGCAAAGCACGGTGTTGCGCCTGAAGAAGCGGTCGCGCTTGCGGTCGAAGTGGCGAAGTTGCCGAATATCGTCGTACGCGGCTTGATGTGCGTCGCCAAAGCCGGCGGCAGCGAAGCGGAATTGAAGGCGCAATTTCAAACGATGCGGAAACTGCTTTCTGATCTCAATACGGCTGGCGTTAAGGCGGACGTGCTATCTATGGGGATGTCGGACGATATGCCTGCCGCCATTGAGTGCGGTGCGACACACGTCCGTATCGGCAGCGCGATTTTCGGGAAAAGGGGATGATGGAAATTCGGGCAATAAAATATACGGCAATGGCGTTATTGCTTATGTTTACGGTAGCCGGCTGTCAGTTGGCGGGTTGGTATAAGTGTTCATCCCTGTCCGGCTGGTGTAAGCCGAGAAAACCTGCCGCCATCGATTTTTGGGATATTGGCGGCGAGAGTCCGCCGTCTTTAGAGGACTACGAGATACCGCTTTCAGACGGCAATCGTTCTGTCAGGGCAAACGAATATGAATCCGCACGACGATCTTACTTTTACAGGAAAATAGGGAAGTTTGAAGCCTGCGGGTTGGATTGGCGTACACGCGACAAACAGCCTTTAATCGAAACCTTCAGGCAAGAAGGATTCGACTGTTTGGAAAAGCAGGGGTTGCGGCGAAACAGCCTGTCCGAGCGCGTCCGATGGTAAAAAAATTGGGAATGAATTTAGTAAGGTAATTTTGAATAGGGTAGAAATAATGAATGTTTATTTTCTCGGCGGCGGCAATATGGCGGCGGCCATCGCAGGCGGATTGGTTAAACAAGGGGGATACCGCATCCATATAGCCAATCGGGGTGCGGAAAAACGCAAACGTTTGGAAAAAGAGTTGGGGGTCGAAACTTCGGCAACCTTGCCGGAATTGCATTCGGGGGATGTTTTGATTCTTGCCGTCAAGCCGCAGGATATGGAAGCCGCGTGCAAAAATATCCGCACCAATGGTGTATTGGTGCTTTCTGTTGCAGCCGGATTGTCGGTTGATACGCTCAGCCGTTACCTCGGGGGAACACGCCGCATTGTCCGGGTTATGCCGAATACGCCAGGGAAAATAGGACTGGGCGTATCCGGTATGTATGCCGGTACGGAGGTATCCGAAATAGACCGCAAAATTGCCGATCAAATGATGAAATCAGTCGGTTTGACCGTTTGGTTGGAAGAGGAAGCGCAAATGCACAGCATTACCGGCATCAGCGGCAGCGGGCCGGCTTATGTGTTTTATTTGCTGGATGCTTTGCAGAATGCCGCCATCGGTCAGGGTTTTAATGCAGAAGAGGCTCGCGCACTCAGTTTGGCAACATTCAAAGGCGCAGTTTCTCTTGCGGAACAGACGGGGGAAGAGTTTGGGCAACTCCGCCAAAAGGTAACCTCGAAAGGCGGAACAACGCACGAAGCAATAGAAACATTCAACCTCCATCACGTTGTCGAAGCGATAGAAGAAGGCGTTTGTGCCTGTGTGCGCCGTTCACAGGAAATGGAACAGCAATATCAATAATGGAAAGAAAATAAAAACTTAAATTCAAAACATGTTATCATGCGCGTTCTTTAAAAACACATTATGCAATAACTTTTATAAAAATCAATAAAATAAAGCTATTTTATGCTTTGTTTTGCTATGGATCGAGAAGAGATACATTATGGCAAAGTTGACAGAACAAGATATTTTAAATTGGAACGGGCCTGAAGATGATTACATGAATGACGATCATTTGGCTTTTTTTCGCGAATTGCTGGTTAAAATGCAAGATGAACTCATAGAGAATGCATCTGTTACGACAGGACACCTCCAGGAACATGAATCAGCCCCCGATCCTGCCGACCGTGCTACGCAGGAGGAAGAGTATGCATTGGAACTTCGTACACGGGATAGGGAGCGTAAACTCCTTAGTAAAATACAGGCAACCATCCGCAATATAGATGAGGGTGATTATGGGTTCTGTGCTGATACAGGAGAGCCTATCGGTCTGAAACGGCTGATGGCGCGACCGACGGCCACTTTATCCGTAGAGGCGCAAGAGCGTCGGGAGAGAATGAAAAAACAGTTTGCTGACTAAATTTGTCTTTTGGTTATTTTCAAGCCACATGACAGAAAAAGGGAAGCAGATTAAGAGAGAGGTGGGTGAGTTCCGAACCGGAGGAGGTTTGTAGCGAAATAAAAAACCTTATCAGACAGCGAGATGGAGAAAATAATTAAAAAAAGATAAGATGAAGTATTGACCGTATACGTCTTCAAGCGTATAGTTCGGTTCTT